>JBQCEK010000111.1:0-2625 GCA_051960335.1 Sphingomonas sp. | reverse complement strand
CCGCCCAAGCCGCAGGCGTCGTGCGCGCTGCCGGCGGCGGACAATCAGGAGATCTTCACCACCACGCCGATGGTGAAGCATGCCCGCGAAGGCATGATGGAATTCCTGCTGATCAACCATCCGCTCGATTGCCCGATCTGCGATCAGGGCGGCGAGTGCGACCTGCAGGACCAGTCAATCGCTTATGGCCGCGGCGCCTCGCGGTTCCAGGAGAACAAGCGCGCGGTCACCGAGAAATATATGGGGCCGATCGTCAAGACGGTGATGACGCGCTGCATCCAGTGCACGCGCTGCGTCCGTTTCGCCGAGGAAGTCGCCGGGGTCGAGGAAATCGGCGCGATTGGGCGCGGCGAGGACATGCAGATCACCTCGTATCTGGAACATGCCGTGACCAGCGAGCTGTCTGGCAATGTCGTCGATCTGTGCCCGGTCGGCGCGCTGACCTCGAAGCCCTATGCGTTCGAGGCGCGGCCGTGGGAATTGAAGAAGACGCTGACGATCGACGTGATGGACGCGGTCGGCACCAATATCCGGCTGGACAGCCGCGGGCGTCAGGTGCTGCGCTGCCTCCCGCGCATCAACGAGGACGTCAACGAGGAGTGGGCGACCGACAAGACGCGCCATGCGGTCGATGGGCTGGTGCGGCGGCGGCTCGACAAGCCCTATGTGCGGCGTGACGGCAAGCTCGTTCCCGCGACGTGGGAAGAGGCGTTCGCGGCAATCGCGGCGGTGCAGGCGGGGAACAGTGTTGCTGCCGTCGCGGGCGACCTCGTCGATTGCGAGACGATGTACGCGGCCAAGGCGCTGGTGACAGCGATGGGCGGCTCGCTGCTCGAAGGCCGGCAGACCGGCATGGACTATGACACGTCAAGCCTCGCCGCGGTCAATTTCAACACGACGATTGCGGGTACCGAAGACGCTGACGCGATCCTGCTGGTCGGCACCAATCTGCGCTGGGAAGCGCCGCTCGTGAACACGCGGATCAGGAAGGCGATCAAGAAGGGCGCGAAGGTGTTCGCGATCGGGCCCGAAACCGACCTCACTTACCGCGTCGAGTGGCTGGGCAATGACCTGTCGGTGCTCGGCAAGCTGCCGAAGAACGTCGCGGACGCGTTCAAGGGCGCCGAGCGGCCGATGGTGATCGTCGGTGGTGCGGCGCTGAAGGGCGCGCATGGCGCGGCGTTGAAACTCGCCAAGTCATTGAAGCTGGTGCGCGACGGCGTCACCACCGCGGCGGGATCGGCGTGGAACGGGTTCAACGTGTTGCACTTCTCGGCGGCGCGGATGGGCTCCCTGATGCTCGGCTACGCGCAGAAGGGCGGCATCGCTGATGTCGTCGCGGGCAAGCCCAAGCTGGTGTTCTTCCTCGGCGCGGACGAAGTGGATTTCACCAAGTTCGCTGACAGCTTCAAGGTCTATGTCGGCCATCATGGTGACAAGGGCGCGCATCACGCCGACGTGATCCTGCCCGGCGCGAGCTATGCCGAGAAATCGGGGACCTGGGTCAACCTCGAGGGCCGTGTGCAGCGCGGCGAGCGCGCGGTGTTCCCGCCGGGCGACGCGCGCGAGGATTGGACGATCTTCCGGGCGCTGTCGGAGAAGCTCGGCCAGACGCTGCCGTTCGATACGATCGAGGAACTGCGCGCGGATATGGGCCGCGATGTGCCGGCGCTCGCCAAGGAAGGCCTCGCGCGCTTCGAATGGAACCCGCCGTCGCTCGGCGACGCTGCCGAGGGCACGATCGACGCGTACCCGATCAAGGATTTCTACCTGACCAACGCCATCTGCCGCGCCAGCCCGACGATGCAGCTTTGCTCGGCCGAATTGCTGCATGGCGACGAGCTTGCGGAGGCGGCGGAGTGATGGCCTCCTTCACCCTATGCGCCGCCCCGGCGAAGGCCGGGGTCCAGTCGGAATTTCTCCGATTGGCTGGCGACTCGATCAATTACTTTGGCCTTCCCAACTGGGCCCCGGCCTTCGCCGGGGAGGGAAATATTCAATGACCGCACTCTTCACTTCCTGGGGCATGGCCTACGGCTGGGCGTGGTTCTTGGCGACGATCATCGGCATCTTGGTGATCGCCCTGCCGCTGATGCTCGCGGTCGCGATGATCATCTATGCCGATCGCAAGATCTGGGCAGCGATGGCACTGCGGCGCGGGCCCAACGTGGTCGGGCCGTTCGGCTTGCTGCAGAGCTTCGCCGACGGATTGAAGGTGTTCCTGCAGGAAACGATCATTCCGGCGGCGGCCAACCGCGGGCTGTTCCTGCTCGCGCCGATCATCACCTTCACCGTTGCGCTGATCGTGTGGGCGGTGGTGCCGTTTCAGGCGGGCGTGGTGCTGTCCAACATCAACGTCGGCCTGCTCTACGTGCTCGCGGCGTCGTCGATCGGCGTTTACGGGATCATCATCTCGGGCTGGGCGTCGAACTCGAAATATCCGTTCTACTCGGCGCTTCGTGCCGCCGCGCAGATGGTCTCCTACGAAGTCTCGATCGGCTTCGTGCTGATTTCGGTGGTGCTGTGGGCGGGAACGTTCAACCTGACCGGCATCGTCGAGGCGCAGAAAGGTCTCTACGGCTTCATCAACGGCAATTGGGCCAATCCGCTGCTGTTCCCGATGGC
>JBQCEK010000110.1:0-2029 GCA_051960335.1 Sphingomonas sp. | reverse complement strand
AGGATGACATTCTGGGCATAATCGCGCCATCCGAGCTCGCCGAGAAACGTGCCCACCGATCCGCCGGAATCGGCGATTCGATGCCAGACATAGGCCGGCGAAACCTCGCCGAAATGGAGGTGCGGCGACAGTCGCGACGAGCCTTCCTCCGACGGCAGATTGCGGGTTTCGTCATAGTGCGCGGCGTGATCGACGAACCGATCGACACGGTCCCGCGCGCCGTGCTCGCCCGGCGTCCAGTCTTGGAAGCCCGTTGCCCAATTGGGCCTGGTCGGCAGCAGCCCCCAGTCTTCAAGGGCATCGCTCTTCGGCCAGGAGGCGGGCGCCGGAATGTCTCGCGGACGATTGAGCGGATCGGGCGGCGGCATCTGCTCATTCAGTGCGCGCCAGAACGGCGTGTAGATCTTGTACGGCGCGCCGCTGCCGCTGGTGATCGAGCCCGGGGGCGCAAGGTAATTGCCGTCATGGCAGACCAGATCGAGCCGTTTCGCCACGGCGCGCTCCGCATTGCGCCACCACGGCTCGTAATGACGGATGGCGTGAACGCGCCCTGCCCCCACCTCCTCGGCGAGCTTCGCCAATTCCTCGTCGCACTCCCCGCGCCGCAGGATCAGCCGCGAGCCCTTCTCGCGCAGGCTGGCATCGAGCGCGGCCAGGCTGTGATGCAGCCACCAGCGCGACGCGTCGCCCATCTTGCGATGCTTTGGCGTCTCGTCATCCATGACATAGACCGCGATGACCGGCCCCTCATGCGCAGCGGCGACCAGAGCCGCCTGATCGGACAACCTAAGATCGCGGCGAAACCACAGGAGCGTCGGCGAAGTCACTCGATCAGATGACGTGCGGCTGCTTCTCGACCTGCCAGGTCTGCCCCTTGGACAGCAATTTCTGCAGATCGGGGGCCTTGCCCTCGCTCGCCTGGCGATTCTGCTCGACCACCGCGCTTTCGAAGGTGGGCGCGGGATCGTCGTAGATCACGCCGAGCGCAACCGGGAAGCCGACCGGCGGCAATTCGACCAGCATGTGCGCGACCGAGCGATTGGTCTGATCGTGGACGATCACCCCCGCCGCCTGCCAGTTGCCCTCGGCAACGTCGACAACCTTGAGCACCAGTCGTTCGGCGTCGAGCGCAAGCCCCTTGGCGCCGCCATCGAACAGCAGCGGCTTGCCATGTTCGACCCACAGCTGGTTCGCCGCCGCGTTGGGCTTGGCGGTGAAGGGCGCGAACACGTCGTCGTTATAGACGATGCAGTTCTGGAAGATCTCGACGAACGCCGTGCCCTGGTGCGCATGCGCCGCCTTGAGCACGCCGCCCAGGTTCTTGTGCACGTCGATTCCGCGCGCGACGAACCGGGCGCCCGATCCGAGCGCGAAGGCGCACGGCCGCGCCGGCGCATCGACCGAGCCGAACGGCGTGGAGGGGCTGCGCGTGCCGACGCGGCTGGTCGGCGAATATTGGCCCTTGGTCAGGCCATAAATCTCGTTGTTGAACAGCAGCACCTGCGTGTTCAGATTGCGCCGCAACAGGTGCATCATGTGATTGCCGCCGATCGACAACGCATCGCCGTCCCCGGTGATGATCCACACGTCGAGATCGGGATTGGCGAGCTTCACGCCCGTCGCCACCGCCGGCGCCCGGCCGTGGATGGTGTGGAAACCGTATGTCTCCATGTAATAAGGGAAGCGCGACGAACAGCCGATGCCGGAGACGAACACCGTCTTCGCCGGATCGGCGCCAAGCTCCGGCATGGTGCGCTGCACCGCCTTCAGCACGGCATAATCGCCGCAGCCGGGGCACCAGCGGACCTCCTGATCGGTCTCCCAATCCTTGAGGGTGGTCTTGATCGCGGTCATTTCGTTCATCGAAAATTCCTGGCGTTGCCCGCAGCATACGCTGTGAAGTGGAGAAAGTGGAGAGCGTCGCGCATAATCGTCAGGCTTGCCCCAAAGCAGCCTCGATCGCCGCTTCAATCTCCGCGATGCGGAACGGCTGACCCGAAACCTTGTTGAGCGGTTTCGCATCGACGAG
>JBQCEK010000109.1:0-7797 GCA_051960335.1 Sphingomonas sp. | reverse complement strand
CTGAACGACGGCACGGGCAACGCTCTGGTCGATACCGGTCGCACGACCGACAACGCCGTCCAGGCCGGCCGGACGATGACCGTGCAAGGCCATTACAATAACGGGACCCTGCGCGCTTCGTATCTGGTCAATCCGCAGGGCCAGATCGCGCAGGTCGGCCCGCCGCCTCCGCCCGGCCCCGGTTCACGCGGCATGGCGCCGCCGCCTCCGCCGCCTCCCGGTGCCGGAGCGCCGCCGCCGCCCCCCGGCCCCAGTTCACCGCCGCCACCCGCTCCAGGCGCGGGCGCTCCGCCGACACCGCCACCGGGCGCCGTGCCACCGCCGCCTGCGGGCACGACGTCCACGCAAGGCGTGACGGCTCCTCCTGCTCGCAACACCGCTCCTACGAGCGCGTCGCAACCAGTCAGTGCCGCCAGCGATAACGGCTGAGCGCGCCTTTGCCGCCATGGGATGGCGTCCGTCGCTCACGGAGCGCCCCATGGCGGCTTTCAGTATGCGCCGGCTAGAGGTTTCTAACGACCGAACGTGGGGGCGCATTGCCGACCGGCTGGCTGAGCGGCTCACCGGTGTTGCTGATGGGCCGCCCCGATTAGATTTCCGTTCTCTCTGCTGAGATGAGGGCGTCTTCGATGTCCACGCAGAGGTGCCTGACGGTGTTCTCGATCTTTGTGTGTCCGAGCAGGATTTGGATAGCCCTGATGTTGCCGGTTGCGCGATAGATCATTGCCGTCTTCGTACGCCGAAGCGAGTGTGTCCCATACTCGTCGCGACGTAGACCGACTCCGGTGACCCACTCATCCACGAGGAGCGCATATTGGCGGGTGCTCAGGTGACACGAACAATCGACCCGTCTCGGGAAAACATAATCGTCGACCGAGCCGCCACGACGCTCCAGGCACGCAAGCAGGCTCGAGCGCACATCCTCCGTCAGCTCGAACTGAACAGGTCGGCCCGTCTTCTGCTGGATCACGATCGATCTGGTCCTGATCTCGGTGCCCGAGACCATGTCGCCGATCCTGATCTTGACTAGGTCGCAACCGCGTAACTTGCTGCCCAGCGCCAAGTCAAAAAGCGCCCGAAAAAAACCGCACTGCCCAGATCTGCTCTTGTGTGAGTGGCCGTTTGGCACCGACCAGTTTACCAGCGTTCCCCGCAGGCCGGTTCTACATGGCGGGATCGTAATTTGAACGTCCCATGTCCCTTCTCCTCGCCCAAAATTGGCCACGGAGAAGCTCGCGCGCCAAGTCCTTCAGTTCGGTTCCGGTCAATTGCGGTGGCTACGCCAACTCAGCAGCCGTTCCCGAACTGCATTCTGCGCCCCGATAGCTGCCCGTCATCCACACGGCGGACTATGGCGCCCCCTGGACCGTTAGCCGCCGGCCAGCTTGTCTACGTTAATAGCAGATAGCCGCCGGTCATGAAGCCGGATGGGAATGGGATTCCGTCCAATTGACGTTATAAGCCTTCTGCGCGCTATCCGAACGGCGGGGCCTCCGCTAAAGTGCTGTCAGGAGCAGGCGCGATGATCAACGCTTTCGCGGTTTTCGACATTCACCGGCGCGCCGACGGCGCCCTGCCAGAGGAAGTCATCCGGACCGCCTACCAAGCCAGCCGGCGCGTGCGCCTCGCCCTGTTGCTCGACGACGACGTGTCGGCGGCAGAGGTCGATCGATTGCTCGATCCGCTAGTGAAACAATGCCGACTCGATATCCCTGGCCTGGTCTATATCCGGCGTGACCAGTCGTGTTGCGAAACCAGCGCACAGCCAGATCCGCCAGAGACACAGGGAATTACCACCCGCCGGAGGGTTGCGCGCCCTGCCTCCGCAATCGGGATCCTTACCCGATTGGCCCGCGCCACGCGTTGCGATGAAGCAATATCAGTGTGATGAGCACGACCTCTACCGTATGTAACGATCTCGGCGCACGATCGGCACAAATGGGCTAATCGGCCCATCATCCTTGCGGAGTATATCGCCAGTAAATGGTCGTTGATCAGACCGGTCGGTAAATTGACCTCCTGATAAACAAGGAGGCCGTAATGGGCGAGCATTTCGTGGGTATCTTCGAGGGTGGGGTCGATCCGGCGGTCGGCATCGTCAACGACGGCAAGTTGCTCGCTTATGTCGAGGAAGAGCGATTTATTAGGAATAAGCACGCTAACGGCTGGTATCCGTCGCGATCGCTGCGCTTCTGCCTCGACCGGGCGGGAATCGGGCCCGAAGACGTCTCGGCGCTGGCGATCAATTGGGACGTGCCGTCCTACACCAATGGCGCAATGCGCGACTTTTTCCAGCAGATGCGCCGCGACTGGCCAGTCGATCAGAAGACGATCAATTGGCAGAACAGCGTGTTGCACAATTTCAGCGAAGATACGATCACGGCACACCATGCCACCGCTTGGCGGCGCACATTCGGCACGCTGGATATGCCCCCAATCTGGCCAATCCCGCACCATTATGTCCACGCTATGCACGCCTTTCTGCAATCGCCGTTCGACGATGCGATCTGCCTGACGGTGGACGGATCGGGCGACCAGTTTTGCACCGTCGTCTGGCACGGCCAGGGCGATGCGGTGCGACCGCTCTACGAAGTGCCGATGCCGCATTCGCTCGGCTGGTTTTACGCCGCCGCGACCGAGTACCTCGGCTTCGAGGCCTATGACGGCGAATATAAAGTGATGGGGCTTGCGGCCTATGGACATCCCAATGCCGAGATCAGGCGCGCGGTCGATCGCCTGCTGTCCGCTGCCGACGACGGGATCGGCTATCGCCTCGATCCGACGCTGATCCATTACGGCCGGCACAATTGGTCGAGCCGCTTCACCGATGCTTTTGCCGATCTGTTCGGTCGCCCGCCACGAGCGGCGAACGAGCCGCTTGACGAATGGCATTTCGATTTCGCTTATGCCATCCAGGAAGCGCTCGAAACGGCGACCCAGCGCCTCGTTCGCTGGGCGCAAACGCAGACCGGGGCCAACGCTCTGGTGATCGGCGGCGGAGTCGGCCTCAATGTCAAGATGAACAGCAAGCTGTTCGAAACGGAAGGCATCTCTCGCATCTTCCCGCATCCCTTGTGCAGCGATAGCGGCGCCGCAGCCGGCGCCGCCCTGGTCGCCTGTTGGCAACAGACCGGTATCCGCCCCGAGCCGCTGGTCACGCTAGCGCTTGGCAACGAGGAGAGCGACGACGATATCGAGACGGTACTCAAGCGCTGCGGCGTCGCTTATGCGCGCTCGAACGACATCGCGCGATCCGTCGCCGGCGAACTCGCCGAGGGCCGCATTGTCGGATGGTTCCAGGGGCGCATGGAAGCAGGCCCCCGCGCGCTCGGGCAGCGCAGCATCCTCGCCGATCCGCGCCATGTTAGCGCGCGCGATCGCGTCAACAATGTCATCAAATACCGCGAGCCGTGGCGGCCGTTCTGCCCGTCGATGACTGCAGAGGCGGCCGACCGTTATCTCGAGCGGTGGGATGATGCGCCTTTCATGGTCGTCGCCTTTCGCGCCAAGCCCGAGCTCAGCCGCGACGCTCCTGCGATCGTCCATGTCGATGGCACGGTTCGGGTACAGATGGTGCACGAGGCGACCAACCCCCTGTTTCACCGCTTGCTTCAACGGTTCGAGCAACTGACCGGTGTCCCAGTGCTGCTCAACACCTCGTTCAACGTCAAAGGAGAACCGATCGTTTGTACTGCGACCGATGCGCTGAGAACCTTTTTTGGCACCGGCATGGACAGCCTGGCGCTGGGCAATTTCATGATCAGGAAGGCGGTCCTGCCCGAAGCGGCATGAACGGCGGCGTTGCTGAAGCTGGGCGCCACCGACGAATCGTGGACATTGCCGTGGTCGTTATCGCAGCTCCGTTTGCCGCGGTAATCATGGCGGCGATGGCGTTGCTGGTCCTCATCGCTCTAGGTCGCCCGGTCTTGTTTCGGCAACAGCGATCGGGGCGTGGTGGCAGGGTGTTCACGCTCTTCAAGTTTCGCACGATGCACGATCGAATTGGCAACGACAGCATGCCGCTGCCGGACGCACAGCGAACGCCGGCAATTGGCCGGCGGCTGCGGCGTTCGCGGCTTGATGAACTGCCCGAATTGTGGAACATCCTGCGCGGCGACATGAGCCTGATCGGTCCTCGCCCCTTGCTGCCTGAAACGATCGAGGCGTTGGGCGATGCTGGTTGGCATCGTGGCCGCGTTGCACCGGGGCTGACCGGCTGGGCACAGACCAGCGGCAACGCAATCCTGACTAATACCGACAAGCTCGCACTCGATCTCTGGTACATCGATCATCGCTCGGTTTGGCTCGATTTGTTGGTCGTTGTCCGCACCATCGGGCTGATGATCAGTGGCGACCGCATCAATCATGACCGCCTCTCCCGTGCGAAGGCCGCCTCGGCGATCCGATCACGGCTAGCCGATCGCGAGTGCTGATCTGGTCGAGCGGGGCTTCAGCAGTCCGCAGCTATAACGAAGTACGACCGCTGCGCGATTGGGCATGGCGAAGTGATCACGCACCATTCGGCCGGGCGGAGGCGAGCGGATGGCGTCAATCGTAACTCAGAAGCGGCGCGATTGGGTGGCTGGCCTGTCGTCGATAGCCAACCGAGCCGATCCTGAGCGGCTGATCGCGCTGGGCCGCCTGTTTGCCTGCAGCCTAGCACTGCTCGCAGTCTATCTCGATCCAACGACGCCGAGCGCAAACGTAACCGAAACCTATGCCGTGTTGGTCGGCTATGTCGTCATCAGCGTGTTATTCGCGATCCCGTCGCTGTTCGCGCGGCCCGGCGCACTTCGCATGCTTCAGATGCCGGTCGATGTCCTGATGATCGGCTTGCTCGCGCATTACACCGATGAGCTGGAAAGCCCCTTTTTCGGTCTATGCACCTTCGCGCTGATCAGCGCCACGATCCGCTGGGGGTTGCGGGGCGCGTTGAGCACCGCAGCGTTGCTTCAGATCGTGATCCTCATTGTCGGCATCCCGGATTTGTTCGACGGCAACGATTGGCCACTCAACGTCCTTATCATGCGTACGGTGTTTTGCTGGGTCGCGGCGATGATGCTCGGCTATTTCGGCAGCTATCGCAGTCGCAACGAATATCGCTTGCGGGAGCTCGCTTCGTGGCCAATCGAGATCGTACCGACGGGCGACCGGCCGTGGTTGTCGGAAGCGTTGAAACATGCCGCAACCGTGCTCGGCACCGATCTCATTCTTGTGCTCTGGCAAGATCAGGACGCAATCGCGAACACCCTTGCTTTTTGGACCGGGGATCGTTGCGAGTTCCTCGACGGCGCGAACGTTCCCGCCGAGCTCGGCGCGTTCGAACGCGATCCGTTCGCCTGGCGGCATCAGCAGGCAGCGCACCTGCTGGAGAAAATCATGCCCGCCGCCAAGGACGCAAAATGGCAGCGGTTCCTCGTTCGCGGGCGCAAGTCTTTCCATCTCGCGCGATTCGACAGCATTCGCTACTGCGGCTGGGTGATCGTAATCGACCCGGCGTTCCGCGAGGAAAGCGTCGATTCGCTGGTCGGGATCGTCGCGGCACGGATCGGCTTAGCGCTTGAGCAATTTTCGATTGTCAGCGATCTCTCGGCTGCCGCTGGGTTACAAGAGAGAGCGCGACTGACGCGAGACGTGCACGACAGTGTGTTGCAAGATCTGACAGCAGCGGTGTGGCAGCTCGATGCCACAATGAAGCAACTGGCCCCCGACGCGCAGCAGACGCTTGGGCGGATTCGGGAAGTCTTGCAGCAGCAGCAATATCGCCTGCGTCGTCTGGTCACGGATACTCGCGGGCGTCGCCCGCACGGCGGCCTGCTCATGGAGCAATTACAAACCTTCGCCGAACCGCTCGGCAAGCAATGGAATTGTCGGCTCGAGCTGTCGGTCGATCCACCTCGATTACGGGTCAGCAACGCGGTCGCGACCCAACTTTGTCTGGCGTTATCCGAGGCGACAGCAAATGCCGCGCGTCATGGCGCGGCGGAGACCCTCACCGTCAGCATCGTGTCAGAGCAGGGCAGGCTTCGGATCGACTTCGAAGACGACGGGCACGGCGCACAAGGCAGCGCACCATTGCCCCGATCAATGTGCGAGCGCGTCGCCGAACTTGGCGGCACGCTAATCGGCACGCAGCGCGCCATCGGGCACGGCCTGCAGATGATCCTGCCCCTCCCGGCGGCTGGCCGATGACATTGCTGGTGCTGTGCGACGATCATCCGCTGATCCTTGGCGGCCTCAGCACGCTGATCACCGCCGAACCGGATTTCAGCATCGCTGCCACCGCCGAAGACGGCGAGCAAGCGCTCGACGTCATGCGTCGTCACCTGCCCGATATCGCACTCATCGATATCTCGATGCCGCGCATCAACGGCATCGCCCTATTGCAGCAAATTGATCGCGAAGGCTGGCCAATCAAGGCCGTCCTGCTCAGTGCGAGCATTTCGGATTCGCAAATACTTGAAGCGATTGCAGCCGGCGTCGCGGGAATTGTCCTCAAGGACGAAGCGCCAGCAACGCTGGTCCAATGTCTGCGGACGGTAGCGCGAGGCGGGCGTTGGCTGCCGCCGCATCTCGTCGTCCCGGCAATCAACCGCGGCCGAGCCCGCGATATCACGCCGTTGGCCGCACTCACGCCACGCGAGCGACAGGTCGCGGAACTCGTCGCGAAAGGCAAGGCGAACCGGGAAGTCGCGGCGGCGCTCTCGATCTCCGAAGGCACCGTGAAAATCCATCTCCACACAATCTATTCGAAACTCGATGTCGATAACCGCACCGCATTCGCCATCATATTTACGCGGTGGTCCGACGACCGAAAACCTGGCGCGTGAACTGAACGAGCGGCTTTGGTCGGGAGCCGCGGGTTCTGAACGACACCGGCGGCGTCGTCCAGAGCCGCGAGCTTCGCTGCCTTTCGCGAGTCCGAAACATCCCGTCAAATGCGGACCTACGCTCACGTCCGCGACGATAGGTTCAATGGACGATGCCGATGGGCCGAATTCCGGTTCAAGCTAACCATTTTTCGCCAATCCGTATTCGGAAATCGCCTGGCGCGAAGTCGATATACTCCCAACATGATCGCGCTAATCGAAGCCAAAGCCCATCTGTATGCCGGCTAAGATGTCCGGCGCGCCGCGCGATACGCCGGCGTCACCGTATATCGCGAGCGTCACCGTCTTGGTTACGCCGACGTTGATCCCGGCCGCCAGCGATTGCTGGTCGCCGAGCGCCGGGCTGATCGCCTGGGCATAGGCATAGCCGAGATGGCCCCGCACCCGCTTGCTCAACTGAACCGCCGCGCCGATCTGCCCGGACAGGCTGTCGTCGAGATGGTAGCCCGCCAGGCTTCCCGGCATTGTATAATCAACGTCGAGATAGGGTGTCACGCGCCCCAGTCGCTTGAACAGTTCGCCGCCGACGGCGACGTCGGTCTTGCCGGTGCCAATCCCCTTCCCGGCCGAGGCGGTGGGCAGCTTCACCTGGCCCGACAGCGTGAGGCCGACTGGCAGTGTCGAGAGTGCGTACGATCCGGTCAGTCGCAGGTCGCCGATGCCGCTGCGCGTCCGCCTCTCGGTGGTGGTGGTCGGTGGGACGATGATCGGCACGCCGAGGATGCCACCACCGGCAACGACATTGGACGGCGCGTTGAACCGGACATAGGGCAGGCTCGCGGCGAATGTCAGCTTGCCGCGGCGCACGTTCAGCGTCGTCGGTGCCGACAACAGGTCGATATTCTCGTGCAGGCCGTAGGTCCCCTGCTGATATTCGATACCGGTGCTGAGCTCGACAGAGGTCTTG
>JBQCEK010000108.1:0-4019 GCA_051960335.1 Sphingomonas sp. | reverse complement strand
CGCGACGACTCCGCGATGCCCGCCCCCGACCGCCACCGGAAAACCCCGAAGCTCCGGGTTATCGCGCTGTTCAACAGACGCATAGAAAGCGTCCATGTCGACGTGGATGATCTTTCGGACGGGGGCGGAGTCGCTTTTCATAGCTGCGCGGTTCTGATTAAGGGCGCCCCCCAACAAAATCCAAGAAAATCACGCGAAAGAGCTTCTCTCGCAGTTCGGAGTGCCGGTGCCCGCGGGCTTTGCCGCGATGAGCGTCGAGGAGGCCGTTGCTGCGTCGAAGAAGCTCCCCGGGCCGCTCTATGTCGTCAAGGCGCAAATCCACGCCGGCGGCCGCGGCAAGGGCAAGTTCAAGGAACTCGGCCCCGATGCGAAGGGCGGCGTTCGTCTCGCGCGTGACGAGGATGAGGTTCGCGCCGCCGCGCAGGACATGCTGGGCAACACGCTCGTCACCGTCCAGACCGGCGAGCACGGCAAGCAGGTCAACCGCCTCTACGTCACCGATGGCGTCGATATCGCCAAGGAATTCTACCTCGCCGTGCTGGTCGATCGCGCCACCGGCCGCGTCGCGATGGTCGCCTCGACCGAGGGCGGCATGGACATCGAAACCGTCGCGCACGACACGCCGGAAAAGATCCACACGTTGGATATCGACCCGGCGACCGGCTTCATGCCGCATCACGGCCGCGCCGTCGCTGCCGCGCTCGGCCTCAAGGGCGATCTCGCCAAGCAGGCGGCCTCGGTCGCCTCGAAGCTCTACGCCGCTTTCCTCGGCACCGATGCCAGCCAGATCGAAATCAACCCGCTTGCCGTCACGGCCGACGACAAATTGATGGTGCTCGACGCCAAGGTCGGTTTCGATTCGAACGCGATGTTCCGCCACAAGGACCTGATGGAGCTTCGCGACGAGACCGAGGAAGACCCCGCGGAGCTGGAGGCGAGCAAATACGATCTCGCCTATATCAAGCTCGACGGCAATATCGGCTGCATGGTCAATGGCGCCGGCTTGGCGATGGCGACGATGGACATCATCAAGCTGAACGGCGAATTCCCCGCCAATTTCCTCGATGTCGGCGGCGGCGCCAACAAGGAGAAGGTGACGGCGGCGTTCAAGATCATTCTCGGCGATCCCAATGTGAAGGGCATCCTGGTCAACATCTTCGGCGGCATCATGCGCTGCGACATCATCGCGGAAGGCATCGTCGCCGCGGCGAAGGAAGTGAACCTCTCGGTCCCGCTGGTCGTCCGGCTGGAAGGCACCAATGTCGAGAAAGGCAAGGAAATCCTCGCCAATTCCGGGCTGGCGATCGTGCCGGCCAACGATCTGGGCGATGCCGCCAAGAAGATCGTGGCGGAGGTGCGCAGCGCGGCTTGATCGCGGCACGCTTAACGCCGAAATGGGGCTCGGACGGATAATGTCCGGGCCCTTTTCGTTGGAACAGGATATCGCGAGTCACATTGACGTTACGGCCACCGTGCGTTGCCGTACCCGACTTGCGAAAACGGCTGAAAGCAGCCATTGGAGGCGCCATACCGCGCCCGAAAATGGCGAATGAATGAATAAGCGGAGGCAAGCGCATGAAAGTCCTGGTGCCGGTCAAGCGGGTGCTTGACTACAACGTCAAACCCCGGGTGAAGGCCGACGGATCGGGGGTCGATCTCGCCAACGTCAAGATGAGCATGAACCCGTTCGACGAAATCGCCGTCGAAGAGGCGATCCGCCTGAAGGAAAAGGGCGCCGTCACCGAGATCGTCGCCGTGTCGATCGGCGAGGCGAAGTGCCCGGAACCGCTGCGCACCGCGCTCGCGATGGGTGCCGACCGCGCGATCCTCGTGCAGACCGACGACAAGGTCGAGCCGCTGGGCGTCGCCAAGATCCTCGCCAAGATCGTCGCGGAGGAATCGCCCGAGCTGGTGATCCTCGGCAAGCAGGCGATCGACGACGACAATAATCAGACCGGGCAGATGCTCGCCGGCCTGCTCGGCTGGGGGCAGGGCACCTTCGCCTCGAAGGTCGAGATCGCCGATGGCCACGCCAAGGTCACGCGCGAGGTCGATGGCGGCGCCGAAACCGATGACCTGAAACTGCCGGCAATCGTCACCACCGATTTGCGCCTCAACGAGCCGCGCTATGCGTCGCTGCCCAACATCATGAAGGCCAAATCGAAGCCGATGGCGACCAAGAGCCCGGCCGATTACGGCGTCGATGTCGCACCGCGCCTGACGACGGTGAAAGTGGTCGAGCCGGCCAAGCGCACCGCCGGCGTCAAGGTCGCGGATGTCGATGAACTGGTCGCCAAGCTGAAGGCGATGGGCGTCGCGAAATAGGCAATTGGGATAAATCCGTTCGCCCCGAGCGTGTCGAAGGGCGTGTTGCGGGCACGGGCGTCGACAGGCTCGGCCCGCACGGTTGAGGGGGCAAGGCCCCTGGGAGGTCAGGAAGATGAAAACACTGGTTTGGGTCGAACATGATGGCAAGGCCGTCAAGGACGCCACGCTCGCCGTCGTCACCGCCGCGTCGAAGCTCGGCGAGGTCCATCTGCTCGTCGCGGGCGAGGGCGTTGACGGCGTCGCCGCCGAAGCCGCGAAGATCGCCGGCGTCGGCAAGGTCCATGTCGCCGACGACGCGGCTTATGCCCATGCGCTCGCCGAAAACGTCGCGCCGCTCGTCGTCGAGCTGATGGGGCACCACGATGCCTTCCTCGCGCCGGCGACCACCAATGGCAAGAACATCGCCCCGCGGGTCGCCGCGCTGCTCGATGTGATGCAGATCAGCGATATCCTCTCGGTCGAAAGCGAGGATACGTTCACCCGCCCGATCTACGCCGGCAATGCGATCGCGACTGTGAAGTCGAGCGATGCCAAGAAGGTCATCACCGTGCGCGGCACCGCGTTCGACAAGGCCAGCCCCGAGGGCGGCTCGGCGACGATCGAAAAGGTCGCCAGCACCGGCGACAAAGGGCTCTCCACCTTCGCGGGATCGGAAATCGCCAAGCTCGAACGCCCTGAACTGACCAGTGCGAAGATCATCGTCTCGGGCGGCCGCGCGCTGCAATCCTCCGAGAACTTCCACTCGATCATCGAGCCGCTCGCCGACAAATTGGGCGCTGCCGTCGGCGCCAGCCGCGCGGCGGTCGATGCGGGCTACGTCCCCAACGATTATCAGGTCGGCCAGACCGGCAAGATCGTCGCCCCCGAAGTCTATATCGCAATCGGCATTTCCGGCGCGATCCAGCACCTCGCCGGCATGAAGGATTCGAAGACCATCATCGCCATCAACAAGGATGAGGACGCCCCGATCTTCCAGGTCGCCGACATCGGCCTGGTGGGGGATCTGTACAAGATCGTGCCGGAGCTGACGTCGAAGTTGTAGGCCGGCAGCGCAGCTGCCGGCCGGTGAGAGCGGCGAAGCCCGCTCGCAACAACTCGACCGGCCGGCGGCGCGCCAGCGCCGTCCGACGACGCGGGATTAACTCCCGCGTCGGTCCCGGTTGCGCAATCATTCCAAACGAATTGAGATAGCGGCTTTTGGGTGAGGAGCAGCCGTTTAGCGCTGTCTTCCCACTCTTCTTCTCCCCTCCCTGCAAGGGAGGGGCTGGGGGTGGGTGCCGCCGAGGTACTCGGCGGCTTCCGCCAGAATGTACAAGACGGCCCCGTCCGGATTGGCAAGCACGTCCGAGTTCCATAACCGGATGATGCGCCACCCTCTACGCTCCAAGAACGCCGTTCTGCGGCCGTCAGCTTCGATCTGTGCTTCCATCGAATTCGACGCCGAGCTTCGCCTTGCGGCACGCGAGGTCGATGATGAACGGCGCCACGACAAGCCGCCTGGTGAATGCTGGTCGATAGCGCGCGATTCGGTGCCATACCGCCAGCTCAGCCGGCGTCGGATTGTTGCGCAGCGCACGCGCGCGCCGTATCAGTTCCGGATCGATGCGGTGGCGCACGGCGCATGGCGCGAGCGTAGGATGGCTCGCTGCGCTCGCCAACCCACCCCCTGCCCCCTCCCTTGCAGGGAGGGG
>JBQCEK010000107.1:0-5451 GCA_051960335.1 Sphingomonas sp. | reverse complement strand
GGATAATCGCATTGGGTGGTCGGGTGGGGGAACGGGCCAGTGCCGCTTCTTATTCGTGGCGGAGCGCGTCGATCGGGTTGAGCGCAGCCGCACGACGCGCCGGGAAAAAGCCGAACACCACGCCGATCACCGCCGAGATGGCGAAGGCGATCAGATTGATGCCCGGATAGAAGACCCAATCGACCTTCATCACCGGCGCGATCGCCACCACCGCGAGTTGCGCGATGACGAGGCCGATCAGCCCGCCGAGACACGATAGCGCCACCGCCTCGACCAGAAACTGCAACAAGACCTCACGCGCGACCGCGCCGATCGCGAGTCGTATGCCGATCTCGCGCGTTCGTTCTGTGACTGACACCAGCATGATGTTCATGATGCCGATGCCGCCCACCACCAGGCTGATCGCGGCGACCGCGGTGACGATGCCGGTCAGCAGCGTCGTCGTGCCCGTCAACGTGTCGGAAATCTGCTTGGTGTCGAAGATGTTGAAATCATTCTCCTGCCCCGGCTGCAAATTGCGCCGTTCGCGCAGCAGGCTGGTGAGCGACGCCTGGACCTGATCGCTGTTGTAGGCGGCATCGGTGCCGACATACATCATTTCGATGTCGCGGCGGCCGGTGAAGCGGCGCTGGACCGTCTTGATCGGCATGATGATCACATCGTCCTGATCACCGCCAAAGCCGCTCTGCCCCTTGGTTTCGAGCGTGCCGATGACATCGCAGGAAACATCGCCGGCGCGGAAACGCTTGCCGATCGGATCGATGTTCTTGAACAGGCTGGTGACGACCGTGCTGCCGAGGATGCAGACCGCCTTGCCGGCCTCTTCCTCCTGCGGCGTGAAATAGCGCCCTTCGCTCAAATTCCACGGCTGGATCGTGAAATAGGCGTCCGTGGTGCCGTTGATCGTGGTCTGCCAATTGTTGCCGTTATAGATCGCCGTCACGCTGGCCTGCTCGCGGGGCGCGACCGCGGTGACGCCGGCGACCTGTTGTTCGATGCCGTTGATGAGATCGATCTTGAACGGCGGAGGAGGCGGGCCGCCGCCGCCGCGGCCGAAGCCCTGGCCGGGGCGAACCATCAGCACGTTGGTGCCGAGGCTGGCGATCTGTTTCTGCACCGCCGCCGTGGTGGCATTGCCGAGCGTCACCATCGTCACCACCGCGGCAACGCCGATGACGATGCCGAGAATGGTGAGAAACGACCGCAACAGATGTCGTCGGATCGATCGGAACGCGAGGACGATCGTGGTGCCCAGCATCTTACGCCCTTCCCGCTTCCGCCAACCGGATCGGCATGATCGACATCCCGGCGCTCACCGGATGCTCTCCCCCTGGCGGTGGCGCGCGTCGATGCTCGCGACCAGCCCGTCCTTGAAGTTGACGATCGTGTGCGCGAACGCCGCCATATCGGGTTCGTGCGTGACCATCAGGACGGTGATGCCGCTTTCCTGATTGAGCTCGGTAAGCAAATCCATGATCTCGATCGATCGTTCGGAATCGAGATTGCCCGTCGGCTCGTCGGCAAGCAGCACATCGGGATGCGTGACGATCGCTCGCGCGATAGCCACGCGCTGCTGCTGGCCGCCGGACAGTTCGGCCGGCGTGTGATCCCACCAATCCTTCAAGCCGACCTTGTCGAGCGCGGCCATTGCCTGATCGCGCCGCTCGGCGCGCGGTTCGCCGCGATAGAGCAGGGGCAACTCGACATTTTCGAGCGCGCTGGTGCGCGACAGCAGGTTGAACCCCTGGAATACGAAGCCGAGATATTTGCGGCGGACCAACGCGCGCTGATCGCGATCGAGCAATTCGATATGATGGCCGCGGAACAGATACTGCCCCTCCGTCGGCACGTCGAGACAGCCGAGAATGTTCATCGTCGTCGACTTGCCCGATCCCGATGCGCCCATCACCGCGACGAAATCGCCGGCGGTGATGTCGAGATCGACGCCCTTCAACGCCTGAAACGCCGTCACCCCCGTTCCATAGACCTTGGTGACGCCGCGCAGGCGGATAATCGGATCGGCGGCGTTACTGGCCACGCCGGCTGCCGCCGCTGCGATTGCCGCCACCGCCGGCTGCGGCGCCCTTGCCCTCCGACACGCCTTTCTTGCCGGAAAGCTGCCCGGTGATAACGCGCATCCCCGGCTTGAGATCGCCGCCCGTGACGACGGTGACCGTGCCGTTGGTCTGGCCGATCGTCACGCTGACCGGCTTGGGATTGCCTTCGGCATCGACCACATAGACGGTATGCTGCCCGCCAGCATTGAGCGCTGTCGCGCCGTCGCTGCCATCATCGCCGCCGCGTCGGCGACGGCGCGGCACCAAAGCGCCGGCGATCCCCGCGCTCTCCCCGCTTGCAGCGGCCGCATCCGCCTTTTCGGGAACAAAGCGAAGCGCGGCGTTGGGCACCAGCAGCGCGTTATTGACCTGCGACGTGACGATATCCGCAGTCGCCGTCATGCCCGGGCGCAATTCCAGCGTGGGATTGGCGACGCTGAGATCGGCGGCGTAGGACACCACCTGCCCCGTGCTCGACGCGCTGCTCGCGGTCGATGAGGGCGACGACGATGTCGCATCCTGCACCGTCAGGTTCGATCCCAGATCGACGCGGGTGATCGCTGCCGGAAAGGTGCGCCCCGGAAAGGCATCGACAGTGAAGCTGGCCTTCTGGCCCTGCTTGATCTGCCCGACGTCGGCCTCATCCACCGACACTTCGAGCTTCATCTTCGAAAGATCCTCGGCGATCACGAACAAGGTCGGCGTGTTGAACGACGCGGCGACCGTCTGGCCGGGATCGACCTGTCGCGCGAGCACGACGCCGGTCACCGGCGAGCGGATGATCGCGCGCGATCGCTGTGTCTGGTTTTGCGCGAGCGAGGCGTTGGACGCCTGGACGTTGGCGAGCGCGACCTTGAGCGCACCAGCGGCTCGATCCCGATCGGCGATCGCGCCTTCCATCTCGGTCTTCGCCGGCACGCGACCGCCAGAAAGCTTGCTGACCTGCTGATAGCGATCGAGCGTCGCCTGCGACTGCTCCAGCGTCGCGCGCGCCTCGTTGACCGCGGCCTGATTGGCGGCAAGCTGCGCCTTGGCCTGGCGGATCTGATCATCGATCTGTTCCGGATCGATCAGCGCCAGCGCCTGCCCCTTGGTGACGTGATCGTTCACATCCACCGCGACCTCCGTAACGAGGCCGGAGAGCTGCGAGCCGACCGTTACCTGGTTGACCGGCGCCAGCTTGCCCGTCGCCGATACGGTGGTGGTGAGGGCCCCCCGCTTGACGGGTTCGGTGGCATAGCCCGCCGCATCGCTCGGCTTGGTGAAATGCCTGACCAACAGCAGCAGCAGGATAACGCCGATGCCGATCGCCGCCCATTTCGCCCAGCGTTGCCATGCGGGCGCTGGCCGCACGCCGAGAAAATCGTCGGTATCGGTGATCGTCTGGTCGGCCATCTATCGGTCCTCGGACGTCGGGATTCGGGGCGGGCTCACGGGTTCGGTCGGGACTGTCGAACTGTCCCAGCCGCCGCCCAGGGCGAGATAAAGCTGGACGAGCGCGGTCGCCTCGTCGGACTTGGCCTGGCTGAGGCCATTGCGCGCCGACAGCAGCGCGCTTTCGGCGGTGTTGAGCGTGGTGAAATCGGTCAATCCGGCGCGATATTGCGCCCGGGCCAGCAGCGCGCCGTTATTCGACGCATCATAGGCGATGGCATATTGCTTCTCGCGTTCCTTGGCCGCATCGAGCGCGACGACCGCGTTTTCGACATCTTCCAGCGCGGTGAGGACGGTGGATTTATAGGATGCGAACGCGCCCTTCGCCGCCGCCTCGTTCGAGCGGACTTGCGCGCGCAGCCGGCCGCCGTTGAAGATCGCCTGGCTCAAGCCGCCGAACACGCTGCCGGTGATGACCTTGAACAGATCGTCGAACACATTGGCGGAGGTGCCAATATTGCCGGTGATGTTCAGCGCCGGATAGAGCGCCGCCTTGGCAACGCCGATTTCCGCAGTGGCCGCGGCGAGATTGCGCTCGGCGGCGCGGACATCGGGGCGCTGGCGGAGCGTGTCCGCCGGGATGCCGATGGCGATCGACGCGGGCCCTCGCGGGATCGGCTCGGCCGTCGCCATTTGCGCCTTGAGCGCGCCGGGCGCCTGGCCGGTGAGCACACCGAGGCGCGACACCGCCTCGTTATAGGATTGATCGAGCGAGGGGATCGACGCCGCTGTCTGCGCCCGGCTGGCGCGCGCCTGCTCCTCATCCACCGACGAGACGAGGCCCGCCTGGACCCGCCAGCCGGCGATCTGCAGATTGTCGTCCTGAATCGCCAGCGACGCCTTCGCATTGGCGAGTTGCGCCTGATAGAGCCGGGCGAGAATGTAATTGCGCGCGACTTCGCTCTCGGTCGAGGTAAGGACCGAGGCGTAATCGTAGCCCGATCCTTCATATTGCGCCTTGCTCGCCTCTACGGTTCGTCGGACTTCGCCGAACAAACCGACCTGGTACGAAACATCGCCCGAGACCGAAAAGCTGTTGCCGCTCGACCGCGTGATCGAGGTGACGGTGCCATCGGGCAGCGTGATCGTGCTCGTGCCCCCGGCGAGATTGAAATTGCGCGAATAGCCGGCGGAGGCATCGACGCTGGGCAGCAATTGCGCCCGCGACTGGATCAACGCCTCATGCGCCTGGCGCAATCGCGCGACGGCCTGCGCGATATCGAGATTCTGGGTGCGCGCCTGCTCGACCAATTGCGTCAGCAGCGGATCGTTGAACTGAGTCCACCAGGTGCGAAAATCGCCGCGCGTCGATGCGTCGGCGGGAACCGAATATTGATCCGGCACGCCAAGCTGCCCCGGCGTCGCGGGCTTGTAGTTCGGGCCGACGGTGCACGCCGCAAGCGGCAGCGCCATCACGGCGATCGAGGCGAAGCGCGACCTTATCATCAAGCCATTGAATGGCCTGCGCTTCGCCGAGCGTCCATCAAAATAGTGTCGCAACTTGTAACGATCCCCCGCCTCGACGACGCGAAACCGTTACAATGCGACAGGGTCATTCCAGTTCCAGAATGACCGCATCGACGGCGAGACTGTCGCCCGCCTTCGCGCCCACCGCCTTCACCGTGCCGGCCTTTTCGGCGCGCAGGATGTTTTCCATCTTCATCGCCTCGACCACCGCGAGCGGCTGGCCGGGCTCGACCTTGTCGCCTGCCGCGACATCGAGGCGGACGAGCAGGCCGGGCATCGGGCAGAGCAGGAATTTCGAGAGATCGGGGGGGATCTTCTCGATCATGTGCCTGGCATAAGACGCGACGCGCGCGGGGAGCACGCGGGCGACGTGCGACGCGCCGCGCGTGGTGAGCCGGAAGCCCGAACGGACCGGCGCGATGCGAACGGAGAGCGTGGAGACGGTCTCGCGTTCGCCGTCCGCCTCCTCCTCGTCGCCGAGCAGATCGACCTC
>JBQCEK010000106.1:0-5595 GCA_051960335.1 Sphingomonas sp. | reverse complement strand
CATCATCGGCCACCCGCGCAGCATGCGGTTCGTTTCGGGTACGAAGTCATTATTGCGGCACTCTATCGGCTCAAGCCGCGTCGGAAACAAGGTGGGGATCACATCCCTTTTCTCGATTCATCGCAATAAGCGGATAAAGTCGATCGCGCAGCGCCGGGCCAGCGATCGGTTTGACGATGATTTCGCCAATGCCGCTCGCCGCGATCGCCTCGCGCTCATCAGGCGATAGCTCACGGCAGAGCAGCGCCGTCCGAACGCTCTCACCCGCTGCCCGCACCACCGCCCCCAGTTCAGCGAGCCAGTCATCGTCGCTACGCGCCGTCGCTTCGTCGATCAGCATCAGGGAAATTTCTCCCCGCTCCGCCCGCTCCGCCCGCTCGCCCGCCTCGCCGAGCGATTCGGCGAAGATCACCGTTCCGGCGCGTTCCTCCAACAGTGCTCGAAGCATCGACCGACTGATCGGATTGCGATCGACGATCATCAACGCATCGCGCACTTCCGGCTCCCGAACCCCCTCGCAAATGCCGCCTACCGCCATCGACTCGACAAGCGGCAGATCGACGGTGAAGGTCGTCCCCTCGCCCACAGTGCTGACCACGGTGACTTCTCCCTCCATCGCCCGGGCGAGATTGCGACAGATCGCGAGCCCCAGCCCCGTTCCGCCGAAGCGGCGGGTGGTGCTCGCGTCGGCCTGTCTGAACGATTCGAAAACTTCCTCCAGCTTGTCAGGCGCGATGCCGATGCCGGTGTCGCTCACGTCGATCCGCACCCGCGCGCCATCAGGTTCATGCGCCGTCCAGCCGTGCAGCGTGATCCGACCGCTCTCGGTGAATTTCAGGGCATTGGACAGCAGATTGAACACCACCTGGCGAAGCCGCGCGGCATCGCCGATCACGATCGCGGGGCATTCGTCCAGCGAGAGCACGAAATCGAGCCCGCGCGCGGTCGCCTGATCCTTCCACACGCGAGCGACGTCACGCAGCACCTCGCAGACATCCATCGGCGCCTGCTCAATCGTCATGTTGCCGGTTTCGATCTTCGCCACGTCGAGGATGTCATCGACCAGCGCGCGCATGGTCATACCGGCGGAATGGACGACGCTCAGGCGCTCGCGCGCGCTTTCGGCCAGCGACCGATCCGCGAGCATCACCTGCGTCATACCGAGGATGCCGTTCAGCGGCGTGCGGATCTCGTGGCTCGTCGTCGCCAGGAACTCGGTCTTGGCGGCAAGCGCGCGAGCGAGCGCGCTGTTGGTCACCGCGAGATCGTCCTTGGCGGCGCGTTCCTCGTTGCGGCTGCGGCGGATGGTGACGATGCCGAAAACCAGCATCGCGATGATGACGACAGTCGTGCTGCTAGCCGCAATAAAGACGAGGCGAACGTTGCGCGCATGGGCGCGCTCATAAGTAATTTTGCGCCGCAAATCCTGCGCCTGGAGCTTGGCGATCTTGAGGTTCTGGTTGGTGTAATCGAACCGGGCCGCCATCAGCGCGGTGTTCGCCGACGCGGCCAGGCTCGCCGTCTGATCATCAAGCCGCTTGAGCGCCTCGAGATGCTGCAGCGCAGGGCCGTCCTGGCCGAGACGCTTGTAGATTTCATAAGCGGCTTCGTGAGCGTCACGAAGAGCGAGTGCATCGTCGGAAATGTCTACGTCTTTGAATACCTGTTTAATCAAACGCTCTGCTTGGCCAACATTGTGGCGCTCGAATTGAACCCGCGCCGCAATCACGAGAAATTGAGCGCGCCAAGGTGTCTCGGACATCCCTCTTGTCAGTTGGATACCGCGATCGATAGTGAACTGGGCGCCGTTCAAATCACCGGCATCGAGCTTCATCCGAGCCATGTTCCGGAGAATTTGCGCCTCGAGCACCGGGCTTTTCATCTCTTTGGCCAATGATAGCGCTATATTGAATTGCTTACCCGCCATTTCAAAACGTTTCTGTTCAGCAAGCGTATTGCCAAGATTATTATGAATCGAAACTTGTAAAAGCGGGTCGCCTTTATAAACCTCTAGTGCTTGCGAGTAATATTTTAATGCATTTGTTCCATCATTTGCTTCTCGATAAAGCGATGCGATACTCAACAGAGCAATTGCTTCGCTCCGTGTTTCACCCAATGTCCGGAACACGCGATAGGCGTTTTGATAGTTTGATAACGCCGTCGATACATCCGCATTCGCAACCGCGGTTCCGCCCAACGAAAGAAGCAATTCGCCTTTGAGCTTTGACGGGCGCCTTTGGAGCTGCGCCAGCTTCCAGGCCTGCGCCAGAATTGGCCCAGCGACATCTGCGCGCCCCAGCCGCACATTTGCTTCGCCTTGAAGCCATCCGGCCGTTGCCAGCAATTCGGTCCTATTCGCTGACGCCGGCGAATGTTCGAGAGCCGATCGCGCGCGCGCAGCGCTTTCTTCCGCTTGCTGCGGATTGCTCAACATCTGCTGCTTGGCGACGAGGAGCAATTTCTCGGGGGCAGCCTGCGTGGTGCCACTTGGCTGCGCAGCCGCGTTTGTACATACGATGATGCCAAAAAGGAAAATGATCGGAGCCCATAACGCACTCGGCCGGCAAGGCCGAAACCAGGCTCTTATACCCGTCGAAATATTGGCGCGGTCACGCACTTTTCCAGAAGCTCGCTGGCTGATTGAACGACCCGCGCACCGTATCCAGCCCCGTGACGCTGCACTCTTCGGCCAGGAACGCCAACAGCTCGCTGAAAACGATCGGACGGCTGATCAGGAACCCCTGGAGCATGTCGCATCCCATCACGCTCAATAACGCGAGCGCCGCCTGCGTTTCCACGCCTTCGGCCGTAACCTCCATTTCCAGCGCATGCGCCAGATCGATGGTAGAGCGAACGATCAGCGGATCGCGATTGCTGCTGGTCAGTTGCATCACGAACATCTTGTCGATCTTGAGTTCGCGAGCGGGCAATTGCTTCAGATAGGCAAGCGACGACAGCCCCGCCCCATAATCGTCGATCGCGATCGGAATGCCGATCTCAGCAACTTGCTGAAGATGAGCGATAGCAGTCTCGGGATCGCGGATTACCGATGTTTCGGTGATTTCGAAGCCGATGCGCGCACCGCTTGCCCGCACGCGCTCACATGCCTCACTGATAAATTCAGCATCGGCCAGCAATTGGCCGGAAATGTTGATAAAAATGTCAAGCTCGTGTCCATGCGAAACCAGCTCCGCATAGTCGGCAATGACTTGATCGAGCGTCCACAGCGTCAGCGCGCCGATTTCCTGCGAATCTTCCGCCGCCGGTATGAAATCGTTGGGCAGGATGAGGCCACGTGCCGGGTGGCGCCAGCGAATCAGCGCCTCGACAGACGTCACGCGTTGGCGACGGACGTGAATCTTCGGCTGATATTGCAGGAACATCTCGCCATTTTCGACCGCATGGCCGAGATCGCGCATTAGCGACAAGCGATCGAAGGCCGGCGCGCCTTCGGAAAGATCGCGGACAACGATACGCTGTTCGAGCCGCGCGGAAACCGCGGCCTCCTCCACCTGCTCGGCAAGTCGGACGTCATCGAAATGCAAGCTTGGGCTGCCCGCTGCCGCCAAAGTCAGATCGAACCGGTACCGTTCACCATCCGATTCGACGGGCGTAAGGAAATGGCCTCGCAATTGGCCAAGCACCGCCTCGGCGTCATCCAGGCGACGACCCTCGAAGGTGAATTCCAGCGCCGACCGAGCGACGGCCGATATCTGAGCATCGGGCAGGAGCGATGAAACCCGATCGGCGACTTCGGCGATCAGGCTCCCAGCACGTTCGGCGCCCATTTGCCGGCGTAGTTGCGAGAAATTGGCGATCTCAACGAGACATAGGAAATGCCAATTCACCCCATCGGCGGCGCGCGGTTTCAATGAGGCGTCGCCGGCGAGCGGCAGGTTCGTTCCATCGAATTGAGACGAGGGATTCTTGAGCGCCTTCGCTTTGGGCGCTTTTGATCCACCACGCGCGACAGCGACGGTTGCCGCCGAAGCAGTCAATCGCCGGCGAAGCATGCCCTGGCGATCAGGGCCGATGAGAGGTGCGCGCGCCATTGCTCTCCTCTCTAGTCACATCACGTTGAAGAACCCTTAAACGGAGAGACGTCTCGAAAATGGACGGACCCGCCGCTTCCGGCTTGAAATATCCTTAAAATTCTTTTAACCAATGTCTGTCCGAACGGACACCGCTTGGGAGCAAATAAAATGATGATGCTGTTTTTCACGACTTCGCACGGCGAAGACATCCGTCCCTGGTAAATCCTTTCGGTCGATCCAAATTCGATTTCCGCTGATTTTCAATCGGTTGGTCGTTGGGTTTAGATCGACCACCAACCCTCCGCGGTTGGTGATTGCGACGTCGCTATTCGGGACTCGATCCCGTCAATTCGCGAAGCGAATCGTTAATCTGCGACACATTTCGATTCGAGAGATCGAGCCAAAGCGCCCTTGAGGCGCTTTTTTATTGGCGCGGAAATGTTCCGCTGCCGTCAATCGGTGCCCGAGGGGCTCCCACCGCCGGCGGCAACTGCCCCCGGCTCTTCCTGCCAGCCCCCGCCAAGCGCCTTGAACAACGCCGCGGTTTCCTGACGCAATTGGGTATCGCTCATCGCGACCTGCTCGCGCGCCTTGAGCACGTCGGTTTGCGCGTTAAGCAAAGAATCCTGGGCGACGAATCCCGTCCGATAACGCGCCTCGACCGCCTTCGCCGCTGCCTCGCTATCGGCCAGCGCCTGCCGCAACGCCGCATTCCGCCGCCGCTCGGCATCGATCTGTACGAGCGGGTCCTCTACATCGCGCAGCGCCCCGAGCACGGTCTTTTTGTAATTCTGATAGGCCTGCTCGCGGTCTTCCTTGCGCATACCCACGGTCGCCTTGCGCTTTCCCCAATCGAGCAGCGGGAATTGGACGGCGCCCGAACCCGTTAACTGCAGACTGTCTCCAGTGAACAGATTGCTCAGCGCGGTAGAAAGGAATTCGGCGACGCCGGTCAGGTTGAATTTCGGATAGAGGTCCGCGACCGCCACCCCGATATCGGCCGTCGCCGCCGCAAGCTGGCGCTCGGCCGCACGCACATCGGGCCGTCGACGCAGCAGATCGGACGGCAGGCCGGCTGGCACGGCCGGCGCCCGCATCAGCACGTCGCTTGCCGGTGTCAGTTCAGCGGTCAGCGCCTCGGGCGCTTGGCCGACAAGAATGCCGAGGGCATGGGCGCGCACCTTGATATCGGCGCGCACCGGCTCGATCGCTGCCTGCAGGCTGGTGACGCTGGCGTTCTGGCGGGTAACATCGACGTTGGGCACGAGGCCGGCCTTGGCGATATGCGCCGCGATCCGCAGCGCGCGCTGTTGCCGCGCGATTTCCTCGTTCAGGATCTGCACCTGTTGCTGGTCGAGCCGTAGCGCAAAATAGGCGTCGGCCACTTCGGCGGCGAGCGTCACCGCGGCGTCCCGCTTGTTCCACACCGCGGCTTCGGCGCGCGCCTGCGCCGATTCAACACCGCGCCGGGCGCCGCCGAACAGATCGAGTTCCCAACTCGCATCAAAGCCGGCCGAATAGGTCGTGATGCTGTCGCCGGGCAGCGCAACGCCCCCGCCCG
>JBQCEK010000105.1:0-6678 GCA_051960335.1 Sphingomonas sp. | reverse complement strand
GGGCGGGATGCTCGGATCCTTCTGGATGTTCTCGGACAGCGCCAGTCCGTTGCGAATGTCTATTTCATAACCATCCACCGACAAGTTGAACGGGCCACGACGGAAAACAAAACCGGCCGAATAGTTTGTCGATTTTTCTGGTTCCAATGGCAGCCCGCCCAATGCCGCAGCCTTTGGATCGACCGATGGGAAGGTGCCAGTTTGGATCACCTGCGGCGTGCCATTGATCGTCTGGATGATCGACGCGATTGAGGTAAAATATTCCTGCTGCAACGATGGCGCGCGGAACCCGGTCTGGATGCCGCCACGCAGCGCGAAGCTCGGCGTGATGTCCCAGCGGGCGGATAGCTTGCCATTAGCCGTCGTGCCAAAATCCGAATAATGCTCGACACGACCGGCTACGCCGACGCTGACGTTCGCGAACTTGCCCTCGAGATCGAGATAACCGCTGACGTTATCACGGTTCACATCGACAGAGTTCAGCGGATTAAATCCACCGAAGCCCTGCGCTCCTCGCGACGTCGGTTTGCCATCAACTGGGCTGAGCACAACCGGACCGCCGTCATAAGACTGCGGCTCGCCCGGTGTGATCTGATAGCCTTCGCGGCGATATTCGGCGCCCGCCGCCACCGTCACGTCGCTATCGGTACCGAGTGCATAATCATGGCTCAGATCGAGGTTGGTGACGAACTGGTCATAGCGCACCGCGCCATCGTAGAAGCTGGTCTTCGATGCCGATCCATAGGTCGCATTCAGCGTGTGCAACGTCGCATAATCCAGCGTGTTGCGACCGTAAGAAGCGGTGAGGCTCGTGTTCCAGTCCCCGATCGCGCCCTTGACGCCGCCCGTGGCAGTGTAATCGCGCGACTTGATCTGGATGATCGGCAGGAAGCCGTTGGGGTAGATCGAGGGCACGTTGTTGGTGTTGCTCGGGTTGCGCGGGAAGGCGGCGGATTGCGAGCGGCGATATTGATAACCGCCCCAGCCGACGATCTGCCATCCGGTATCGCCGATCGGCACGCCCAGATTTGCGTAGCCCGAATATTGCTTCACATCCGGGTCGCCGAAACGGGAGCGCACGACGAACGGCGTGTTGCGCGTGTCGTAATCGCCGCGGCTGGTGGGATTGCGGTTCACATATTCGCCGGTGAGATCGAGATAACCGTCGCTGCCGATCGCGATATTCTGCCACGCAGCCGCCGTAACCGTCCCGCCGTCCGTGGCGTGACGCGGATTCTTCAGCGCGGGGATATCCGTATCGTAGCCCCCGAAGGTCACGTTCGCGCCGCCACCGGTGCGATCCTGGCGGAGGCGGAGGTTGATGACGCCGGCGATCGCATCCGAACCGTACAGCGCGGATGCGCCGTCGCGCAGCACTTCGATCGATTCCAGCGCCGCCGTCGGAATCGTGTTGAGATCGACCGCAGCCGCGCCGCGACCGATCGAACCGTTGATGTTAAGCAGTGCGGACGGATGCGCGCGAACGCCATTGATCAGCACCAGCGTCTGATCGGGCGAAAGGCCGCGCAGCGTTGCCGGGCGGATCGAATCGGTGGCGTCGGTGACGGCCGGGCGCGGGAAATCGATCGAGGGCGCGACGTTGGCAAGCGCCGCCGCCACTTCGGTCGTTCCCTGGCTTTGCAGCGCCTTGCGCGACAGCACATCGACCGGCGACACACTGTCCAGCCGGGTCCGGCCGGCGGCGCGTGTGCCGGTGACGACGATATCATCTCCGGTCTGGTCCGGCGCTGCTGATGCCGCCGCCTGGGCTTCCGTCGAAGCCTGCGGATCAGCCGTCGTCTGTGCAAGCGACGGGCTGGCGATCAGCGCGCCCAGCGCGGCGCCGCCGAGAAGAAGAATCTTGTGCTGCATTATTCAGTCCCCTTGATGACGAAGACCGGCTCGATGCGATCCCCGGGCGGTCGACCCCCGCCATTTGCGTATTCCCTCGCTCACCGCTTCTGATCGACGGCGTTGGGCGCGACTATGGAACCGCTTTCTCGAGGTTCAAGCGTCAGCGGGACCTGTTGTTATCAATTGCGCAGCGCCTGTTGCAGATGCGCAACAATCATGCACTATCGATACGGTTTGGCGAAATTGTCCAACTCGCTGATTTATCCAGATAAGACAGCCCGAGTCGTCAGCCAGCGGTGGACGAAAGCACCGCGTTGATTTCGGCGTCGGAACAGCCAGCCTCGCGAAACAATCTTTCCGCATCGGCCGGCTCGGACGGACGCGGGGCAACGGCCGCGCTTGCCGAATATCGCGGCGCCGGCGCGGGCTGCATGACGCCGCCGATTGTCACGAACGCGCCTCGTGCCTGATTGTGGGCATCGCTCGCCGCCTCGTCGGGATCGAGCACCGGGACGACGCAGGCGTCGCGGCCGGCGAAGGCGCGCGCCCATTCTTCACGGGTTCGGGTCCGGAAGCGACGCGCCAGATCTTCCTTGAGCGCCGGCCAGGCCCGCGGATCGAATTGCGCCTCCCAAGCCGGCTCATCGAGGCCCATCACCGCCCGCAACTCGGCATAGAACGCCGGCTCGATCGCGCCGACCGCCATGTATCTCCCGTCCGCCGTTTCATAGGTGTCGTAAAAGGGCGCGCCGCCGTCGAGCAGGTTGGTGCCTCGAGGTCCCGGCCACCGCCCCTGCCCGCGAAATCCCCAACTCATGGAAGCAAGCAGCGCCGCGCCTTCGGTCATCGCGCAATCGATCACCTGCCCCTGCCCCGTCGCGCGGGCATGCAGCATCGCCGCGACCATGCCGAAGGCGAGCATCATGCCGCCGCCGCCGAAGTCGGCGACCAGGTTGATCGGCGCCTGCGGCTTGCCGCCAGCGGGCCCAAGCAGGCTTAACGTGCCGGAAAGCGCAAGATAATCGATGTCGTGGCCGGGTTCTTCAGCACGCGGTCCGGTCTGGCCCCATCCGGTCATGCGGCCGTAAACCAGCCGGGGATTGTCGGCGAGCAGGGTCTCCGGGCCGAGGCCGAGCCGCTCCATCACGCCGGGGCGGAACCCCTCGATCAGGCCGTCCGCCGTGGCAGCGAGCTTGCGCAGGATGGCGACCGATTCCGGCCGTTTCAGATCGAGCGAAATCGTCTTTCGCGATCGCAGCAGCGGATCGCCGGGCGCCTCAGGGGCGCCGGGCCGCTCGATGCGGATTACTTCGGCGCCGTGATCGGCGAGCATCATCGCGCCGAAGGGGCCCGGCCCGATCCCCGCGATTTCGATAATGCGGATGCCGGCGAGCGGGGCTGTCATGCCACGGTCGCCGACATCCACCGATCAATCAGCCCTTGCGGCGCTTGGTGCCGAGCCCGATCTTCTTCGCCAGGCTGCGGCGCTGTTCGGCATAATTAGGCGCGACCATCGGATAATCGGCGGGCAGCTTCCACTTGGCGCGATATTCTTCGGGGGTCATCTGATAGTGCGTCATAAGATGACGCTTGAGCATTTTCAGCTTTTTGCCGTCTTCCAGGCAAACGATATAGTCGGGCTTGATCGAGGCGCGGATCGAAACCGCCGGTTCTTGCGGCGCTTCAGGTTCCTGGACAGTGCCGCCCAGCGACGACAGCGCGCCGAACACATTCTGGATGATCAACGGCAGATCGGAAACCGCAACGCTATTGTTGCTGACATGCGCCGCGACAATATCGGCGGTCAGCGTCACCAATGTTTCCTGAGTCTCGTTCAAGTTATCCATCTTATTCCTTTCGGCCCCGATCAAGGCTGGTACAGCGTGTCGCCGCGCGCGGTCTATCCGATTATCGACGATTCAACGCAAGCGCCAATTAACGAACGGTCGCGCAAAGATCAAACGAGCGATATGCGAAAGGTCTGAGCGTCGAACAACTTGCCGTTCCGGCCGCGATAGTAATCGCGACGTTCGCCAATTTTCTCAAATCCGGCAAGACGATACAGTGCGACGGCATCATTGCCGGCGCGCACTTCGAGATGAACGCTGGCAACCCCGCGGGCACGCGCTTCGGCGAAGACCGATCGCAGCAGCGCTTTCGCCACACCACGACGCCGCGCGGCGGGGCGCACCGCGAGCAGCAGCAATTCCGCTTCGTCGAGGATCGCACGCACCATGGCGAAGCCGGCCGGCGCGCCGTCGAGCTCGGCGATCGTCAGCCATACGCCGGGCATCGCCAGCACCCCAGCACACTGCGAGGACGACCATGCCTCGCCGAACCGCGGATCGAACGCCTCCTGCATGATCGTATCGACCAGCGGCAAATCCCCGCCCCGCCCCGATCGAAGCGTGATCATGTTGAGCACCGAACTCATCCTTGCGAAACGGCCGCCATCGGCTTGGCGTCGGGCGCTCGTCCATAAACGGGGCGCGGCGGCAAGCTGGCGAAGCTTTCGGCCAGCAGCAGAACGTCGGCCGCTCGCGGTGTCGCGTCGCCCAGCGACTGGGCGGCGGTCAGGCCCTCCAGCCAGCGAAGCCCGCTGCCGATCACAGGTAGATCGCCGATCGCGGTCATCGCCTCGGCCGGCTTCAGCGACACGAGCGGCGTGGCTTCCGCAAAAGGCTTGGCGCAAAACGGCTGCATGAACACTTCGCCATGCCCCCCTTCCAGCACGACGACAAGCGACGTCAGATCGGGCCGCTCGGCAAAGGCGCTCGCCGCGATCGACGCCAGCGAGCCGTAGCCCGCAACCGGGGCGCTCCAGCCGATGCCGAGCCCAAGCGCAGCCGCCAACCCCACGCGAATCCCCGTGAAACTGCCCGGCCCGCAATCGACGAGAATGCGATCGGCCTTGCCGCCGTCCGGCAGCGCCGCGATCATCGGCATCAAGCGCTCGGCGTGTCCGCGGCCGACACTCTCATGCGCCGCGGCGATTACCGTGCCGGCATCGATCAGAGCGACCGAACAGGCCGCCGTGGCAGTATCGATAACCAGCGTGCGCAAGACGAGGCTGCTCAGGCGATACGATTGAACGCGTCGAAATCTGGGCGCGGCAACCGGCCGAAGATCGTCGACGGGTCTCCGTGGCCGAAGGTGGAGATGAAGTTCACCTTCACATGCGGCCGGTCGCCGAAAAAGGCGGCGTTGAGCTTGTCCGGATCGAACCCGGACATCGGCCCCGTATCCAGTCCCAGCGCGCGCGCCGCCATGATGAAATACGCGCCCTGCAGCGATGAATTGCGGAACGCATGCTCGCGGCGCTTGTCCACATCACCCTCGAACCAGCTCTTCGCATCGGCATGCGGGAACAGCCAGGGCAGCTCTTCATGGAAATTCTCGTCCATGCCGATGATTACGGCGGCGGGCGCCTTGCGAATCTTGTCCGGATTGTTGCCCGTCGCGCAATCGGCGAGCCGATCCTTGGCATCTTGCGACAGGCACCAGACGAAACGGCCCGGCTGCTGATTGGCCGATGTCGGGCCCATCTTGATCAGTTCGTAGAGCTGACGGATTTGCTCTTCGGTAACGGGGGCGTCGGTGTAGCCGTTATACGTCCGCGCATTGCGGAACAGCGTATCGAGCGCGGAATCGGACAGCTTCTCGCCCATCATGCCTGCCTTTTGTATGTGCTTGTACGATTGAAAGCGGTTCAGACCGCGCGAACTTCGGTGACCTCGGGGACGTAATATTTGAGCAACTGCTCAATGCCATTCTTCAGCGTCGCCACCGACGACGGACAACCGGCACAGGCGCCCTGCATCTTCAGATAAACCTTGCCCTTATCGAACCCGCGATAGACGATATCGCCCCCGTCATTGGCGACGGCCGGCCGAACGCGTGTTTCGATCAGCTCCCGGATCTGCACGATGATGTCCTCATCGGCGGGATCGTCGGCAAAGGCCTCTTCCTCCGCGGGAACGGAAATGCCCGCCGCCGATCCGGGAAAGAACAACGGCATATTGGCCGAGAAATGATCGAGCAGCAGGGCCAGCACGTCGGGCTTCAACTGTGCCCAATCGACGCCGGGCGCCGCCGTCACCGAAACGAAATCCCGGCCGAAGAACACCCCCGTCACGTCGCCGAGGCCGAACAGCGCAACCGCCAGGGGGGACGCCTCCGCTTCTTCCGGGCTGGCGAAATCGCGCGTCCCGGCATCCATCACGGGGCGGCCGGGCAGGAATTTGAGCGTCGCCGGATTGGGCGTCGTTTCGGTTTCGATCAGCATGGTTCCCATGTGGCGGGCGCGGGCGACGGGATCAAGGGGCTGCGGTGCTCCGTTCCACATGGCCGAGCAACGCCCCTCAAACCTCCAGCCGCTTCATCGCCGCGTTCCAGCGCAGCACATTGTCGCGCGCTTCCTGGACGAATGCCGATCGCCGGACGAGGCCGAGGAAGAAATCGGCGATCCACTTCCCCGGTTGCCGCAGCGGACGTTCGAACTGGATCAGCAGCACCACGCACGTGCCGCTGGTCTCGTTCCATATCGCGTGGTTGTAGGTGTCGTCGAACACCAGCGTCTCGCCTTCTGACCAGCGAACGACGCGGTCGTCCACGCGCATCCGCACGTCGCCGTCGCGCGGCACGACCAGGCCGAGGTGGCAGGTGATCAATCCCTTGCTCACGCCGCGATGGTCCGGGATATGGGCACCGGGCGCCAGGATGGAGAAGACGGCGCTGTTGAGCCCCGGAATCGCCGATACCAGCGCCGCCGTCTGCGGGCATCGCATCAGGTTTTCGTCGATCGGATAACCATAGCCACGCAGG
>JBQCEK010000104.1:0-3036 GCA_051960335.1 Sphingomonas sp. | reverse complement strand
GCTTTGTTCCAGATTGATGCAACGTTGTAGGTCCCGCTCGCCGTCACCATCGCCCCCAGGGCCGGATACGTCGTCGCGCAGGCCTTCACCCCAGCCTGGCTGACATGTTGGACGAACAGTGACGGCGGGGCAGATCGCAATCCCGCCTTCTCCACCGCCAGCCCGCCCCACGCAGCGCCGCCTAGCGACATCGCGAAAACGGCGGCAGCACCCGTTCGCCATGTCACAAGGCCGCTGCGGCAAGCGCCGAGCTTTGCAAGTCGATTCTTCCAGCGAGTCATCGTTCGTCTCCCCATTTCAATCGATCGTCGTCCGTTTATCACTGGCCGGCCGTATTCTGTGTCGGCGCGACGGGAGCGGCATTCATCCGCGCGATCACCGCCGGCGTGATGTCAAGCGAGAGGTCGTCGAGGTGAAGGATCGTCCCGCTATCGACCAACATCGAGCAGCCTCGTTGTTCCTCGACCGAACGCTCGATCGGCTCTGCGACCTTGGCAATGTTGGCAGTCAGTTGCTCGTCGAGCGCAGTCAGGTTGCGGTTGATCTGATCCCCGTGCTCCTTGAGGTGATCACGCCGCTGGGCGATGTCGGCGTCCCGCGCCTTGGCCACCGCCGCCGGAATCGAGGAGCGCAAACTGTCCAGTGCGCGCACATCGGCGTCGAGCTGCCGTCGGTCATCGTCAAGCTTGGCCTGCGCCTGTTGCCGGATATGCTGAAAGCGAGCGCCGATATCCTGTGCCAGCCGGGTATGCTCGACGATCGCCGCGCGATCCACCACGCACAGCACAAATGGCTGCCGGACAGGTTGCACAGATCGAGCGGCCGCCGCGTTGCTGCCTAGCAGAACGATCGCCAGCCCAACCCCTCCCAAGCGCATAGCAGCCCCCAAAGCCGGACGGGCCGAAGCGCCCCGAGTCATTTGGCGCGCCTACCGTCGATCAGAACTGATAACCAACACCGACGTTCGCGCCAAACCTCTCGGACCGGCGGGTGAAGGTCGCGCCGCCCTTCACCACGGTGTGGCCGTCGTTGAAGGCCTTCGACACGCCAAACGCGAATGCAGCTTCGTCGCGCCATGCCCCGATGCCCCCCGCAATCATCCCCTTGCCGGGCGTAAAGGCTTGCGGAAGCGCCGCGGCGGCCAGTGCGGATGCGGTGCCCGCATCGGCATCGCGGCGCGCCTTATCGAGATCGAAGTCCAGCGCATTCAACCGACTGTCGGTATAGGCATCGGCCCGGTTGAGCGTATCGGCGAGGCCCGAGTTCAACTGCCCCACATTGACAGCATCGGTATCCTCGGTGCCGGCGGCAACGTTGCTGATCTGGCGCTCGTTCCCGGCCGACCCCACCGACACGACATTGGCGCGGCCACCGTCATTCGAGGCATAGCCGAGCGCCACCGAATTGTTGCCCGTCGCGCTGGACGCGGCGCCAAGCGCGGTCGAATGGTTGCCGCTCGCGATGGCACCAAAGCCGCCCGCCACCGATTCAGCGCCGGTTGCGCTAGGCGCGGCGAGGCCGCTCGTGTTGTTCGATCGGAATGGCCCGGCATCGCCACTGGCGATCGCTGCGACCTGCTGATTGGTCTCATAGAGCTGCGAACCGTTCACCGCGTCGGTCGATCCGGCGTCTACGGTGCCGGCCGCCACGTTATGCAGGCCCGTCGCCGCGCCGCCCGCGTTGAAAGTCAGGCTGGTGTGGCTGCCGTCGTCATAACTTACCTCGTTCTGTGACGCGCTGGTGATCGCGGCGGCAAGCTGGCTGACGTTGACGGCGTCATCAGGCGCGACGCCGTTTGCAACGCCCGATATTACTCGATCGCCATCGGTGCCGGCAACGCTGATACTGGTGCCGCCGGTCGCGGCACCAACGGTGATTTGCCCATTGCCGGGTGTCCCGCCGGTCTGCTGCACCAATCCGACCGAGCCGTTAGCTAGCCCATTCGACAGGTTGTCGATATCGCTGGTATTCTGTGCGACCTGCTGGTTCGTGGCGTAGAGCTGCGAACCGTTGACTGCATCGGTTGATCCGGCGCTGATGTCCCCATCAGCGACATTGTGTACGCTCACCGGCGCTGCTGCGCCTGTGCCGCCCAGCGTTATACTGTCATGCGCGGCACTGTCATACTGCACGGCATTGCCCGCCACAGAAGCCACGCCGCCGATTGCGGATGCTACATCGGTATAATGCGTGCCATTTACCGTGAGACCCCCGGCGATCGCCCCAGTGAGCGAATTATAGGTCGTGCCACCGCCCAGCAGGGCGGCGATGGTGTCGCCTTGCGTGGTGACGATGGTGTCTTGCGCCGCCAACGCATCGCCGACGTTACCGTAGGACGCGCCGCCCACTGCATAGCTTGGGCCGGTATAGGCGCCGGTGATCGGGTCGTAGCTGGCGCCGCCGCCCAGCGCATCGGCCGTATTCTGCGCGACCTGGCCGAGTTGCCCGACATTGACCGCATCGGTCGGCGCCGATCCGGCGGCCACATTGGTAATCTGCCGCTCGGCCCCTGCCGAGCCGACCGACACTTCGCCAGCCGAATTCTGCGGTACCGCGATACCGTAAGCGGTGTAGCCAGTGAGCGAACCGACCGATGTCATCGCCCCCGCGCCAAGCGCGACGCTGCCCGAGAAACTGGCGTCCGCACCGGCGCCGATCGCGATCGACTGGATGCCATCGGCCTTCGAGCTGGTGCCTAGCGCGAGTGCATCGGCTTGCGAAACCTGCGCGCCTTGGCCGATCGCGGTCCCGCCCGGAGCGGTCATCTGAACCACGGCGCCGTTGCCGATGCCGATGCCGTTGTCGCCGTTGACGACCGTGGTGGGGCCGACCGCAACCGATTCCTGGCCGATGGCTAGTGAATCGCCTACGGCGGAATTGGCGTGGAAGTACATGCTTCCCGTCGACGATACCGAGGCGATGGCGCCCTGCAACTGCCGGATCGTTACGGCATCCTGCGCACTGGTTCCGTCGGCGATATTGGTGATCTGCCGATAGGTGCCCGCTCCGGCATCGCCGACCGAGACCGCGCCGAGC
>JBQCEK010000103.1:0-3662 GCA_051960335.1 Sphingomonas sp. | reverse complement strand
TTGCCAACAACAATGACAGCATCGCGGTTGGCGGGCAGAGCGCGGCAATCGCCGACGGCGCCTCGGCGTTTGGCCAACTCGCCCGGGCGTCTGCGGTGGGATCGGTGGCGTTGGGGCAGGGTTCGATCGCCGATCAGGCGGATACCGTTTCGATCGGTGCGACCGGGGCGGAACGGCGCATCGTCAACCTCGCCGCAGGGACTGCTGACACCGACGCCGTTAATCTCGGTCAGCTGGATGCGGCCATCGCCGCGATCCCCGCCTACGCCGGCCTTGTGACGGCGGACAATTCGGACAATCTCGGCGCCCCGAGTGCTGTCGGCCGCGACGCCGTGGCGGGAGGCTATGGCAGCACGGCGGGGGGCAGCTACAGCGTCGCTTACGGCGCCTCGAGCGTCGCATCGGGCGATGACGGCGTCGCGGTCGGCGATAATTCGATCGCCGGTGGCCGCGCCAGCCTTGCCTTGGGCCAGCAAGCCCAAGCGACGGCCGAGGGTTCAGTCGCCCTGGGCCAAGGCGCGATCGCCGATCAGGCCGATACGGTTTCGGTCGGAAGCAGCGGTGTTGAGCGGCGCATCGTTAACGTCGCGAACGGGACGGTGGCGGCCGATTCGAGCGACGTCGTGACCGGTGGTCAGCTCTACAGCACCGATCAAACCGTTGCGGCGAATACCGCCGATATAGCGGCCACCAATCAGCGTATCGCCACGGCTTTCGGCGGCGGGGCAGGCGTCGACACAAACGGACTGCTGACCTCGCCGAGCTACAGCGTGCAAGGCGCGACCTACAGCGATGTTGGTGGCGCGTTGAGCGCCCTCGATACGCATGTCACCACCAATGGCAACGACATTGCTTTGCTGCAAGGTCGCGTCGCGAGCGGGACAATCGGGCTGGTTCAGCAATTGGGCGCTGGACAGCCGATCACCGTCGGCGCGACCAGCGCGGGCACCGCGATCGATGTCGCTGGAACGAGCGGCGCGCGAACCGTGACCGGCGTCGCCGCCGGTGCGGTGACGGCAAGCTCGTCCGATGCGGTAAACGGCGCCCAGCTCAACGCGACCAACCAGCAAGTCGCCGCCAATGCGAGCGAGATCAGCGCGTTGCAAGGACAGGTCGCAACCGGTGCAACTGGGCTGGTTCAGCAAACTGGGGCGAGCGGGCCGGTGACGGTCGCTGCGGCAACCGGCGGCAACCGTGTCGACGTGACCGGCACCGACGGCGCACGAACAGTGACGGGGATCGCTGGCGGAGCGATCGCCCCGGGCTCGACCGACGCGGTCAATGGTGGGCAACTTGCTGCCACCAATCAAACGGTCGTTGCTGCGCAATCAACCGCCTCTGCGGCTCAAGCGACGGCCAATACCGCGCTCGCCAATGCCGCGACGGCGCAGCAGACCGCCGATCAGGCGATCGCCAACGCAGCCGACGCGCGCGCCGCCGCCGACCAGGCGCAAACCACGGCCAACGCAGCGCAGGCGACTGCAAACAAGGCGCTCAGCCAGGGGGCGGCTGCGGGTCAGACCGCAGACCAGGCGCTCGCCAACGCCGCGGCTGCGCAAAAGGCCGCTGACGACGCGCGCGCGCATGCCGACACCGCGCAACAAACCGCCAATGCCGCAGTCGCTAACGCCAGCAACGCGCAGAAGACCGCCGACATGGCGGTCGATAATGCCGCGGCTGCGCAAAGCACCGCTACGTTGGCGCGGACCGAAGCGGCCGCAGCGCAACAGGCCGCCGATCTGGCGCTCGCCAATGGCAAATATTTTCAGGCCAATATGACCGGAACCGGTCCCCAGGCGACTGGCGAGAACGCGATGGCTTTCGGCGCTGGCGCCGTGGGCAGCGGTGACAGGTCGGTGGCGATGGGTGACGGCGCGATCGCGAAGGACGGCGCCGCGGTATCAATCGGCGCGGGCAATGTCGCATCGGGAGACGGTGCCGTTGCGATCGGCGATCCCAACAATGCGACCGGACTTGGGGCAGTGGCGATCGGCAACACGAACACCGCGACCGGTACCGGCGCCGTGGCGATCGGCAATCACGATCAAGCGACCGGCGACAGCGCACTGGCGATTGGCGACGGCGCCAGCGCCACGGCCGATGGGAGCGTCGCGATCGGGCGCGGTGCCGTTGCAGCCCGCGCCGATCAAATCGCGCTGGGCTCAGCGACCTCGACCTACAGCCTACCAGGGATCGCGTCGGATGACAGTCGCGCGGCGCAATTGGGGGCGACCGGCTTCGTCACGTCGGATGCGTCGGGCAATCTCGCCGTGACCAATGTCGGGCCGGGCGATATCGTGGCGCTCGATCACACGATGCGGATCGATCGCCGCGACGCGCGCGCGGGGATCGCCGCCGCCGCCGCGCTAGGTTATGCGCCGATGCCATCCGCGCCTGGCCGAACGAGCTATGTGCTCAACGGCACGCTGTTCCGAGACCAACAAGCGATCGGCGGTTCGCTGGCGCATCGGCTGAACACTCAGTCGCCGTTTGCCCTGACCGCGGGATTCGCCTTCGGCGGTCACGCCAACAATTTGGCGCGGGTTGGCATAGCCGGAGAATTTTGAGCGCATCCGCAGGGCAGATGGAGATGCCGTGTAGCCTGTCGATCTTTCCTCCATCCAACTTTTGGCACAGATCGCTGGGTAAGTTAGGCTGAAGTGGCGTCTTTTGCCGCGATGAGCACTCGCAGCCGCTCGGTATCGACGGAGGAGGCGGGATTATAAACGAGCATCCCCAGTTCTGGTCGCCCTTCGACGGCGAAGGACGAAAACTCGAGCTCTAGCAACCCGGCATCGGGATGGCGGATCCGCTTCACCCCTTCGCCGTGAGCGACGACGTCGTTATCCCGCCATAACGTCTCGAATTCAGCGCTCAATTTGCAGAGCTCCGTCACCAGCGCTTCGACCGCGGGGCTGGTCGTCGCACCGGCCCGCGCTACGTCCGCCCGGAACGCTCCGACAACGAAGCGCGCCACGCTTTTCCAGTCTTCGTTGCGGGCACGAAACTGCTCTTGGCCGAACATTAGGCGTAGGATGTTGCGTCCTTCGCGGGGGAGCTTTGAATAGTCGGTCAGCAACGCCGCCGCCGCCCGGTTCCACCCGACAACGTCCCACGTCGCGGTCTTGATGATGGCCGGGCTCAGAACCATCCCGTCGAGCACGCGCTGCAGCCGGGGCGTGATGCCGTCGACCGGCCGATACCGCGCCTCGGGCGGCCGACCGAGGCCAAGCATGTAGAGATGCTCGCGCTCGGGTTCGGTGAGCATCAGTCCCTTGGCGATGCGATCCAGTACATCAGCGGACGGCGCACCGCCGCGCCCTTGTTCTAGCCACGTGTACCAAGTCGGGCTGATGTTGGCTCGGCTCGCCACTTCCTCGCGGCGCAATCCCGGTGTGCGCCGCCGGCCGCCAAAACCGAACGAGGCCGGATCAAGACGGGTGCGTCGATCCCGCAGATAGGCGCCCAGCTGGTTGTTCGCGTCGTTAGTCATGGTTCACCCTGTTGTAGATTATACTACGATAAGATCACTACTTTAATAGGGGGAGGAAAGGGCGATTTGCTAATGTGCAATCAGGAGATCATCAATGCGCGTGTTTCTGACCGGCGCGACCGGCTTTATCGGGTCGCATATCATCCCCGAACTGATCGGTCGTGGTCAT
>JBQCEK010000102.1:0-2596 GCA_051960335.1 Sphingomonas sp. | reverse complement strand
GGTGCCGATCTTGCCGATCCTTATCTGTCACCACTCTTCGGCGACCTGCGCGGCTTTCCGCCGACCTTTCTGCAGACAGGCACGCGCGACCTGTTCTTGTCGAATACGGTCAGGATGCACCGGACTTTGCGCAAGGCTGACGTGGAAGCGGAGCTACATGTCTTCGAGGCCATGCCACACGGCGGGTTCATGGGCGGAACTCCGGAAGATTACGAAGTCGAAGCGGAAATTCGGCGGTTCATTCGGGCAAGCTGGGACTGACGCCAAAGAACATTGCGAGCCTTTTCAACGTCAGCAATCGCGGCCTGAACCGCTGGAAACGTAGCTACCGGGAGAGTGCCAACGTCGGTCGTAGCGAGCCCACGACGGCCTGATGAACGAAGGGCGCATTTCAGGGAGCCCTTCCAAGAGGTCAAAAGGCCGCTTTGTTCGCTAATGCTGCCGTAAACTGCAGCCACGCGTTGACCCTTGATGACCGACGCTATTGAAGATCTCCAACGAAAGATGGACGCTGCGGCGCTTGCTCTCGATTTCGAGGAGGCGCGGCGCATTCGCGACCGCATCAGTCTCATGCGCGGTGGCGCAACTGCTGAAGAGGCTGCGCATGCCGACACGGCGAGTCTGGCTCGCCAGCAGCCGGGCGCCATGGGGCTTGGCACGAGCCGGCAGCGGCCCACTGCTCCGCCAGGGTGGAAGCCGCCGACGAAGCCTGATCTCATGACGTCCAGCCGGAAGAGAAAGTGAAAGTCGACGACGCAAGCGCATCGGTGCTTGCTCTCCTTGGCGAACGTGAGCCGGGAGCAACGATTTGTCCAAGCGAGGTCGCACGCGTGATCGTCGCAAATGACGAGACAGACTGGCATATTGTGATGCCGCTCGTCATGCGACGGTCGATCAGGAGAGTGTTAGCCTGAACTGGCAAGGCGCTGCCGGCGCGGTCCGGGCCGTATAGAATTGGGCGCGCGAACGGCAGCTCACGGGACAGCCGAAAATAAACCTAAATGACAGGGCTTGGGGCCGTTCCCGCCTCCTCGTCGTCGCCGAACGCCATCGTATCCACGGCAAGATCCAACACCGTAACTAAAAAGGTTACCTTTACAGATTGCCTTTACATCTGTAACAGGCGCGTATGGAGCGGCCCGCTAAAGATTCAAGGTCCATGCTTGTGGATGGGCTCGCCCGCGACCTGCGCAGCCTCGCTGGCAAACTGAAGCGCCGCCTGCGCGAGCAGGCCGGCGTCGGCGACCTGACGCCATCGCAAACCGCGGTGCTGCTGCGGCTCGAAAAGGACGGACCCGCCACGACCTCCAGCCTCGCCCGCGCAGAGGGGATGCGGCCGCAATCGATGGGCACGGTAATCGCCGCGCTAGAGAACGCCGGACTGATCGCCGGCAGCCCCGATCCCGACGATGGCCGGCAGACCATCCTGTCGCTGACGGACGCCTGCCGGACCAGGGTCGAGCACGGCCGTGCCGCACGCCAGGACTGGCTGTGCCGCACGATCGAGGCGCGCTTTTCGCCGGCCGAACAGGATCAGCTTGCCGCCGCGCTCGGCCTGCTCGCCCGCCTCGTCGACGATTGACATCACGCCACCGGAGGACAGCCATGCCGCTCTCAACGATCGACCCCGAGGTCGCGCTGATCATCGTCGATCTCCAGAAAGGAATCGTCGCCTTCCCCACGGTCGATCCGATCGATGGCGTGATCGCGCGCAATCGGGCGCTGGCCGAAGCGTTTCGCGGCCATCGCCTGCCGGTGGTGCTGGTCAATGTCGTCGGCGGTGCACCGGGACGGACCGAAACGCCCAGCCGGATGCCCGGCGCCTTGCCCGACGATTTCGCCGAAATCATCGCCGAACTCGACCAGCAGGCGGGCGACCTGCTGGTAACCAAGCGCAGCTGGGGCGCTTTTGCCGGCACTGATCTCGATCATCGATTGAAGGCGCTCGGTGTGACGCAGGTCGTCGTCACCGGTGTTGCCACTGCGACCGGCGTCGAGGCGACCGCACGTCAGGCTTATGAAGCTGGCTACAACGTCACGCTGGCGCTCGACGCGATGACCGATACGCGCGCCGAGGCACAGGACTACAGCATCCGCCATGTCTTCCCGCGATTGGGAGAGACCGGCACCACCGAGGACGTAATCGCCTTGCTTGAAAGAACTCGCTGAGATGCCCTGGCTTGATCTGGCCGCCTGGTTTGTCGGCGGCGCCGTTCTGACCAATGCCGTGCCGCATCTGGTCAGCGGCCTGACCGGGCGTTCCTTCCAGACCCCCTTCGCCAAGCCGCCCGGCGAAGGGCTCTCCTCGGCCACTGTGAACGTGCTGTGGGGCTTCGGTAATCTCGCGCTCGCCTATCTGCTGATCTGCCATGTCGGCGCGTTTGATTTGCACGTCATCGAAGATGTCGTGGCGCTCGGCCTCGGCATGTTGCTGATCTGCCTGTTTTCCGCGCGCCATTTCGGGCGCTTCCACTGCGGCGACCTGACGAAGCAGTCATGACCGCCAGAATGCGGCGCACATTCCGGTCGCTGAGAAGCCACAACTACCGGATCTGGATCGCCGGCGCGTTCTTCTCAAACATCGGCACCTGGGTGC
>JBQCEK010000101.1:0-4709 GCA_051960335.1 Sphingomonas sp. | reverse complement strand
CAATGTTTCACGTGAAACACCCCAACGAGCCCGGATCCAGTCCCGCGCGTCCGCTTCCGTCACGCGGCCGCCTTGCGGACGTGGAGCAGGATGGCCGACAGCGCCGCGGGCGTGATCCCGCGAATCCGCGCGGCCGCGGCCAGCGTGGTCGGCCGCGCCGCGGACAGACGCTCAGTCATCTCGATCGACAGGCCGGGTATCTGCGCGTAATCGAGCGCGAGCGGCAGCGCGATGGCCTCGTTGCGGCGCAACGCCGCCACTTCAGCCGCCTGCCGTTCGAGATAGGGTGCATAGCGCGCATCCTCGATCAGCTCGGCCAGAAGCGCGTCGTCGGGCGACACCCAATCGTCGGTCAGCAAATGGCCAAGCGCGACGCCGGGGAAGCGAAGCCACTCCCGCTTCGTCCGGCGTGCGCCGTCGCGGCCGATCGGCGCACCGGCGTCCGCCACCGCCGTGGCCGTCAGTTCCTTGTCCAGCGCCGCGTCGATCGCATGGCGTGCGCAATCCCGCTGTGCGCGTCGCGCCAGACGCTCCTCACCCAGCAGGCCAAGTTCCGCGGCCGCTTCGCTAAGCCGAGTCTCGGCATTGTCCGCGCGAAGCCGCAGGCGAAATTCGGCGCGTGCCGTCAGCATGCGATAAGGTTCAGTCACGCCCTGCAACACCAGATCGTCGATCATCACGCCCAGATAGCTGTCGGCGCGATCCGGAACGAACGAGTCGATGCCCAGCGCGGTCGCGGCGGCGTTGATCCCCGCGACCAGCCCCTGCCCCGCAGCCTCCTCATAGCCCGTGGTGCCGTTGATCTGCCCGGCGAAATAGATCCCCGGGATCGCACGGACCTCCAACGTCGGCGCCAGTGCGCGCGGATCGATATGATCATATTCCACCGCATAGCCCGGCGTGACGATCCGCGCGCGCTCCAGCCCCGCGATGCTCGCGATCAGATCGGCCTGAACGTCCTGCGGCAGCGAGGTAGAGATGCCGTTGGGATAGACCAGCGGATCATCGAGACCTTCGGGTTCGAGGAAAATCTGATGGCCGTCGCGATCGCCGAAGCGGTGCACCTTATCCTCGATCGACGGGCAGTAGCGCGGCCCCGCCGCTTCGATAGCGCCCGTGAACAGCGGCGAACGATCGAGCCCCGCGCGGATGATGTCATGCGTCGCCGCCGAGGTTCGCGTGATCGCGCAGGCGAGCTGCGGCAGCAGCCGGTGCGGTGTCGATGGCGACATCGTCCAGGGGTCGCCGTCCGAAGGCTGCTCCTCGAGCCGCGCCCAATCGATCGTCCGACCGTCGAGCCGTGGCGGCGTTCCCGTTTTCATCCGCGCCATCGGCAGCGCGAAGCTGCGCAGCTGAACGCCCAGCGCCGTCGCCGCGCGCTCGCCGATCCGGCCGCCCTCGCTACGCTGATCGCCGCAGAACATCCGCCCACCAAGGAACGTCCCCGTCGCCAGCACCAGTGCGCGGCCGTGGATCACCCTGTCGTCGGCGAGGCGGATGCCCGCGATCGCCCCGCCCGCGAGAATGAGTTCGACCGCATCGCCCTCGATGATGGTGAGATTGGCCTGCGCGTTGAGCATCGCCTGGATCGCCGCGGCATAGCGCTTGCGATCGGCCTGGACGCGCGGCCCCTGAACGGCAGCACCCTTGCTGCGATTGAGCATCCGATAGTGGATCGCGGCCGCATCGGCGGCGCGCGCGATCAGCCCGTCGAACGCATCGACTTCGCGAACGAGGTGCCCCTTGCCCAGCCCGCCGATCGCCGGGTTGCACGACATCGTGCCGATCTGCCCGCGTTCGAAGGAGACCAGCGCCGTCCGCGCGCCACGGCGCGCCGCCGCAGCCGCAGCCTCGGTGCCGGCGTGCCCCCCGCCGATGACGATGACGTCGAACGAATGCATGGCTGCGTCGCTATGGCCGCACTGCCTGCAAGTCAAAGCGTTCCACGTGGAACATCCTATTTGCCGATGCAAAATCGCCCGAACAGGGCGTCGAGCATCGCCTCGGTATCGCTGGCGCCCGTCACGCGATCGAGCGCCCCCCGCGCGCGGCGGAGATGCTCCGCGACGATCAGCATGTCATCCTCCCCCGCCGCGTCACGCAGTGCGGCGAGCGCGGCGGCGCATTCGTCGCGCTGCCGCCGGTTGAGGACAAGCTGATCGAGCCGCGGCAGCAACAACCGCGATCGATCGGCAATCGCGCGCCACAAGGCGGCGACGCCGTCACCCGTCATCGCGGAAACGACAGCATCGGCGCCGGCTGACCCGACCTCGCGGCCGGGCAGATCGGCGCGGGCGTGAACGCGGATCACTGTCGCCGCCCCTGGGGCGATCGTATCATCTAGCAACAGCACGATGTCGGCCGCGTCGATCGCCTGTCGCGCGCGATCGACGCCGATCCGTTCGATAGGGTCGTCGGTGGCATCGGCAAGCCCGGCGGTATCGGTAAACACATAGGCGATCCCGTCCCGCACCACGCTGGCTTCGATCCGATCGCGCGTCGTGCCGGCGATCGGCGACACGATCGCCGCATCGCGCTCGACCAACGCATTGAGCAACGTGGATTTTCCCGCGTTCGGCGCGCCGGCCAGCACAACGCGGATGCCGTCGCGCAACCGTTCGACCGGCGGGTTGGCGAGTGTCGCGCCGATGGCGTCGCCCAGCGAGGCGATCGCCGATAGGACCGGAGCGATTGCGCCCTCCTGATCGCCGACATCCTCTTCATCGGCAAAATCGAGCAGCGCTTCGACCCTGGCCGCGAGGTCGAGCAGCCGGGCGTTCCATTCGGCCATCCGCCGCCCGACGGCGCCCTCGACCGAGGCGATGGCCGCCCGGCGCTGGCTTTCGGTTTCCGCCATCAGCAGATCGCCGAGCCCTTCCGCTTCGGCGAGATCGATCCGGCCTGCGGTCAGCGCCCGTCGGGTGAATTCGCCAGGCCCCGCTGCGCGCAGCCCGGGTTGGCGCGCCAACGTAGCTTCGACCGCCGCGACCACGGCCCTGCCGCCGTGCAGGTGAAACTCCACCAGATCCTCGCCGGTCGCGCTGTTCGGGCCGGGAAACACCAGCACCAGCGCCGAATCGAGCACCGCGCGATCAGTCGGATCGCGCAGCGTGCGAAGCCCCGCCCGGCGTGCGGCGGGCAAGGTGCCCGTAAGCGCCGCCGCGCTCGTCATCGCCGCCGGCCCGCTGATCCGCAACACCGCGATCGCTGCCGGCGGCGCGCCGCTCGACACCGCGAAGATCGTGTCCATCAGCTCAGCCGTTGGCGCTGCCTTCGAACATCCGTCGCCAGAAGGCCATCGCGCTGTCTCCCATCGGCGTCCAGCCCTTCATCATCGCCTCGATCAGTTCGGGATGCGCCTTGGGATCCATCATATCGCCAAGTGCGGCGACATATTTGTCGTGCAGCGGCGTTAGATCGGGAAGCCCCATCACGCGGCGCGCCTCCTCCGGCGTGCAATCCACCTCGACATTGATCTTCATTCGGTTTCTCCGCTTGAGCGCGATTGGCGCCGGCTGCTATTCGTTCGGCCATGTATGCGCGCGATGAAGCCCGGATCGCAACGCCGATCGGCATGATCCGTCTGACCGGCGACGAGCAGCGGCTTCTGTCGATCACGATCGGAGTCGCGGGCGATGTTTCACGTGGAACATATGCTGCGGTGCAACATGCCGCCGAACAGATCGAGCAATGGTTCGCGGGGGATCGCCGCGATTTCTCGATCCCGCTCGCCCCGGCCGCCACCCCGCGCGGCCAGGCGCTGCGCGATGCGATGATCGCGATCGGCTACGGCGAGACGGCGAGCTATGGCGATCTTGCGCAACGCGCCGGATCCGCTGCGCGTGCGATCGGCCAGGCGTGCGCGCGCAATCCCTTTCCGATCATGGTCCCCTGCCACCGCGTGCTCGGGGCTGGTGGTGCGCTCGGGCATTATTCCGGGGGAGACGGGCCGGCGACCAAGCGTTGGCTGCTCGAACACGAACGCCGGCATCACGGAGGAACATTGCTATGACTCGCACGATGACGATCGATACGCTGGACGGCCAGGGCCGCTTTACCGCCTATTGCGCCGAACCGGGCGGCACGCCGCGCGGCGCGATCATCGTCATTCAGGAGATTTTCGGGGTGAACGCCGGCATTCGCCGCAAATGCGATCGGCTCGCCGAGGACGGCTATCTGGCGATCGCCCCCGATCTGTTCTGGCGGATCGAGCCCGGCATCGAGCTCGATCCCGATATCGAACCCGAATTTCAGCGCGCCCTGGCGTTGATGGGCAAGTTCAATCAGGATGCCGGCGTGCGCGATATCGAGGCGACGATCAGGGCGGCGCGCCAGCAGCTCGGCGATGGCGGCAAGGTCGGCGCGGTCGGCTATTGCCTCGGTGGCCGCCTCGCCTTCATGGCCGCGACGCGAACCGATGTGGATGCCAGCGTCGGCTATTACGGCGTCGGGATCGACAATCTGCTCGGCGAGAAACACGCCATCGCGCATCCCGTGCTGCTGCACGTGCCGCAGGCGGATCATTTCGTCGACAAGGACGCGCAAGCGCGGATGCACGCCGGGCTGGACGACCATCCCAAGGTGACGATCCACGATTATCCCGGCGAAGATCATGGCTTCGCGACCGAATTCGGCAAGCGGCGATCGGAACAGTCGGCCGATCTCGCCGATCGCCGCACCGCCCATTTCTTCGCGGCGGCGCTGGGTTA
>JBQCEK010000100.1:0-14908 GCA_051960335.1 Sphingomonas sp. | reverse complement strand
CGCCGCGAGCAGCGCCATGCCGCGATGCGCCCCAACGCGGATTTCGTTGCCGCCCGAGACGATCAACAGCCCGGTCGCGCCACCCGCGGGGTCGAGCGTGCCGAGCAGCGTTTCACCGCGGCAATCGAAGGCGATCAGCTTTCGCATCGGCGCACCCAGTCGACGAGGTCGTCAGCGAGCGCCAGGGCGAGCGCCGGATCGTTATCGGGCTCGGCGCGTCGCCAGAGCGGGCTGCCCGCGACGTGAAGGTCCGCGCTGGCGGAATCGCCCTCCAGCCGCACCACGCGGCACGGCGCCGCCATGTCGGGCTCGCTTGCCGCCAGCGCGCGCAGCAAAGGGCGGGGCAGGCAATTACCGGCGAATTCGAGCGGGCCGCCGTCTTGTTGGATCTCGCCGGGATCGAACACCTCGCCGCCTTCCTTCGCCGCGATCTGCCGGGCGCGGAGAAGTTCGCGCACCACGGCCTCGCCAGTCTGCGGCGCGAAATACCAATGCGATCGGGCCGGCACGTTGCCCGCGATGAGGCAGCCGCCGCGCATCGCCGCGACATGAGCGTTGCCACTGATCGCCGCGGTCAATGCTTCGGGCCAATCACTTACGGTCATTTCTTCGAGTCGTTTCGAGCTTTCTCCCGTGCCGGGCAGATCGGGCAGCACGCCCGCGATCCCCCGCTCGGCAAGCCCGCGCAGGATCGCGACCGCGAAGGCGCGTGTGCGGTTCGCTTCTTCGAACAGCGGCAGCGTCAGAACCACGACCGGGGCATCGGCGGGCCCGAAGCGGAGCATCGCTTCGCGGCCGCCAGCCCAGTCGTAATGGCCGATCACATGAGCGCCTTGTTCGCGGCAAACTCGGTGAGCGCGCCGAACGTCTCGAGCATGTCGCCGTCGATCTCATCATCCTCGATGATGATGCCGAGCCGGTCTTCGAGCTCGGTCAGCACGCCCGCAACCGCCAGCGAATCGAGTTCGGGCAACGCGCCGAACAGCGGCGTCGTGGCGTCGAACGCCGCGGCGCGTTCGGGCGAAAGGCCGAGCACGTCGCGCAGCACGGCGCGCACGGTCGCATCAATCTCCGGCTTCTGTTCGGGAACCAAGTCAGTGCCCCTGTCGCGATTGGTCTCGGCCGGTCGCGGTACTCAAGCAAGCGCGAGCGGGCAAGGGGGCCTTGTGGCGACCGCGCGCGGCTCTATCAAGGCGCACATGGTTCCGCTCGATCCCGTCCCGCGCCCGATCGACCACCTGGCCCTTCGCGGGTCGCCGGGCGATGTCGCGCTGAAGGACAGGGGCGGTGCGATCGATTATGCCGCGCTGGAGGCGGCGGTTGGCGCGGTGGCGGCATGGCTGCGCGGGCAGGGGCTCGCGCCCGGTGACCGCGTCGCGACCTGGCTGCCCAAGACGCGGCTCGCCTGCGTGATGCCGCTCGCCGCGCCGCGCGCCGGGCTGATCCATGTGCCGATCAATCCGGCGCTCAAGCGCGCGCAGGTCGCGCATATCCTGGCCGATAGCGGCGCGAGGCTGCTGCTGACGCAACCGGTGCGCGCGAGCCTGTTCGAAGCGGGCGACGTGCCGGATGGATGTGCGGTCGCGGTGGAGGACGGGGTGCCGTTCGATGGCGATGGCCTGCCGCCGTCCGATGCCGCCCCCAATGCGCTGGCGGCGATCCTCTACACCTCGGGATCGACCGGACTGCCCAAGGGGGTGATGCTGAGCCACGCCAATCTCTGGCTCGGCGCGATCGGCGTTGCGCATTACCTGAAGCTGGCGCCGGCCGACCGGACGCTCGCGGTGCTGCCGCTGAGCTTCGATTATGGCCAGAACCAGTTGCTGTCGAGCTGGGCCGCCGGCGCGCGGGTCGTGCCGTTCGACTATCTGACGCCGCGTGACGTGGTGAAGGCAGTCGAGCGCCACGCGATCACGACGCTCGCCGGCGTCCCGCCGCTGTGGGTTCAGCTTCTTGAAGTGGAGTGGCCAGAAGCCGCGTCAACATGTTTGAAACGATTGACGAACTCGGGCGGTGCCTTGACCCGCGCGCTCGTCGCCGGGTTGCGACAGCGCTTTTCGCAAGCCGATCTCTATCCGATGTACGGCCTCACTGAAGCTTTCCGCTCGACCTATCTCGATCCGGCGCTGGTCGATGCGCATCCCGACTCGATCGGCCGCGCGGTGCCGTTTGCCGAAGTGATGGTCGTGCGCGCCGATGGCAAGGCGGCATTTCCGGGCCAGCCGGGTGAACTCGTCCATGCCGGTCCGCTCGTCGCGCAGGGCTATTGGCGCGACGTCGAACGCACCGCGCGGCGGTTTCGGCCGGCGCCGGCGTTTTCGCGGTACGGCGGCACGGCGGTGTGGTCTGGCGATACGGTGGTGGCTGATGAGGGCGGCCTGCTGCGTTTCGTCGGCCGCGACGATGAGATGATCAAGTCCGCCGGCAATCGCATCAGCCCGACCGAGATCGAGGAAGCGGTGCTTGCCGGGGGCGAAGTCGCCGAGGCGGCGGCGTTCGGCGTTCCGGACGCGCGCCTCGGCCAGACGATCGTGGTCGTCGCGCGTGCATGCGGTGATCCCGCCTTGAGCGAAGAAGCCTTGCGCGCGCGGCTGCGGCGTGATCTGCCGAGCTTCATGCAACCCGCCCGCTACGACTGGCGCGATCATTTACCGCGCAACGCCAACGGCAAGCTCGATCGCGCGGCGCTCAGGGCCGAGTTGGCGTCATGAAGCCAACCGGCCCGATCCCGCCGGAATTTGCGTGCCAACCCGTGCTGACGATCGGCGGGCGCGATGCCGCAGCGTGGATCGAGGAAGCGGGCGGAACGCCCTTGTTCGTCTATGATTTCGCTGTCGTCGCCGCTCGCATCGAGCGGTTGCGTGCGGCTTTGCCGACGGGCGTCGATCTGCATTACGCGATCAAGGCCAACCCGTTCGCGCCGCTGCTCCGCGCGATCGCGCCGCTGGTCGATGGGTTGGATGTCGCGTCGGCCGGCGAGTTGCGCCAGGCGCTCGGCGTCAAGCCGGCGGCGGCGATCAGCTTCGCTGGGCCGGGCAAGCGCGATGCCGAACTTGAGGACGCGATCCTCGCCGGCGCGACGATCAACCTCGAATCCGAAGGCGAGGCGGCGCGCGCGCTGGCGATCGGAGACCGCACCGGCGTCACGCCGCGTTTGGCGGTGCGCGTCAATCCCGACTTCGAGCTGAGGGGATCGGGCATGCGGATGGGCGGCCGCGCCTCGCCCTTCGGCGTCGATGCGGGCCGCGCCGCCGCCCTGGTACGGAGGGTCCGCGACGCCGGGGCGGACTGGCGGGGCTTCCACATCTTCGCCGGCTCGCAGGCGCTGGACAGCGAGGCGATCGTCGAGACGCAGGCGGCGACCCTCACGCTGGCCGCTCGCCTTGCCGATGAGGCCGGCGCGGCGCCGCCGCTGGTCAATCTCGGCGGTGGTTTCGGCATTCCCTATTTCGCGGGCGACGCGCCCGTCGATGTCGAGCGGATCGGCGCGGCGCTTGGCGAATCGCTCGCCGCGCGGCCGCCAATCCTCGCCACGAGTCGATTCGCGATCGAGCTCGGGCGCTGGCTGGTCGCGGAAGCCGGGGTTTACCTCACGCGAGTCGTCGATCGGAAGGAAAGCCAGGGCGAAACCTTTCTGGTCGTCGATGGCGGCCTTCACCACCAGCTTGCGGCATCGGGCAATTTCGGCACGGTCGTCCGCAGGAATTATCCAATCGCGCTGGCGGACTGCATGGGATTGCCGGGAGAAGAGGCCGTGACGGTGGTCGGTTGCCTGTGCACCCCTCTCGATCGACTGGCCGACAAGGTGGCGCTGCCGCACGCCGCGCCCGGTGACGTCATCGCGATCTTTCTCGCCGGCGCCTACGGATTATCGGCGAGCCCCACCGCATTCCTCAACCACCCGATTCCGCGCGAAATACTGGCCGGCGCGCCAGACAATCCTAACGCTATCTTCACCTCTTGATCGCATAGCCGAGGCCGAAGCTTCGCGCTGCGCGGGATGACGTCACCCGCGCGGTCGGGATTGCGGGAGGTGATTTCGATGCGTTTGCAGCAGTTTTCCAGGGTTTTCGCGGCGCCGACGCTGGCCGTCACGGTGCTCGCGGGATGCGCCGGGGGCGGGGGACGCCCCGAATTGCCGCCGGCTTCGTTCGTTGCCGCCAACCAGGCACCGAGCGAGCAATATATCATCGGCCCGCTGGATACGCTCAACATCTTCGTGTGGCGCAATCCCGAGCTGTCGGCGAAGGTGCAGGTGCGCCCCGACGGCCGGATCACCACGCCGCTGGTCAGCGACATGCCCGCGGTCGGCAAGACCCCGGCGATGCTGGCGGACGACATGAAGATCGCGCTGGCGCAATATATCAAGGATCCGATCGTCTCGGTGATCGTCGATAATTTCTCGGGCACGTTCAGCCAGCAGATCCGAATCGTCGGCGCGACCGAGAAGCCGGCCTCGATCCCCTATCGCGCCAACATGACCGTGCTCGACGCGATGATCGCGGTGGGCGGCCTGTCGCAATATGCGGCGGGCAACCGCGCCAAGCTGATCCGTTATGACAGGAAAACCGGAAAACAGACGGAATATGCTTTGAAATTGTCAAGTCTGCTCAAGGACGGCGATCCGAAGGCGAACGTCATGCTCCAGCCGGGCGACGTGATCATCATCCCTGAAAGCATGTTCTGAGGGCGCTGGCGTGAACGGTCTCTACGATGAAGTGCGGCTGGCGCTCCACGCGATCTGGTCGCGGCGCTGGATCGCACTGGCCGCGGCCTGGGCGATCTGCATTCTCGGCTGGCTGGCGGTCGCGCAGATTCCCAGCAGCTATACGTCGCATGCGCGCGTGTCCGTCGATCTGCAATCGCTATTGCCGGGCAAGATCGGCATTTCCAACGCCGAACAGCAGCAGGATATCGACGCTGTTCGCCAGACGCTGACCTCCGCGGTCAATCTACAGAAGGTCGTTCGCGGCACGTCGCTTGCTGGCACCGTCGCCAATGACAAGGACATGGCCGCGCGGGTCGGCTCGTTGCAGCAGGCGATCAAGATCACCGCGCAACAGAACAACCTCTTCGAGATCGAGGCGACCGCGTCCAACCCGAAACTGGCCCATGACGTGGTGCAGAAGCTGATCGACATCTTCGTCGATCAGAACATGGCCGACGATCGCGACGAGAACAGCCAGACGCTGCAGTTCCTCGATGCGCAGCTCGCCCAGCGCCAGCAGCAATTGCAGGATGCCGACCAGAAGCGGCAGGATTTCCAGAACCGCTATCTCAGCGCCTTGCCCGGCACCGGCTCGCTCGACGACCGGATCACGGCGGCGCATACCCAGCTGGCCCAGGTCGATTCCGATCTCGCCTCGGCGCAGAGCGCGCTATCGACCGTCAACGCCCAGATGGCGGGAACGCCCCCGACGGTGGCCGGCGCCAATGGCGTTGTCGGCGGACCGGCTGCGGCGCGTGTCGCGGCGATCCAGGGCCAGCTTGCCGACGCCAAGGCGCGCGGCTGGACCGACAATTATCCCGATGTGATCGCGCTCAAGAGCCAGCTCGCAGCTGCTCAGGCCGCCGCCCGCAACGAGCCTGCCAGCGCGGCCGCAGCGGGCACGCCCAACCCGATGTACATGACGTTGCGATCGATGCAGGCTGACAAGCAGGCGACCGTCGCGGGGCTCGTGCAGCGCAAGGCGCAGCTGCAACAGGATCTCGATCAGATCCAGGCCAAGTTGGCCAGCGATCCCGGGGTCGCTGCACAACAGAGCCAGATCGAGCGCGACTATCAGGTCCTCAAGGACCAATATGACAAGATGCTCGCCGACCGCGAGGACATCAAGCTGCGCGGACAGGTGCAGAGTGAGACCGATGCTGTGAAATTCACCGTGATCGATCCGCCGACCAGCCCCAGCGTGCCGACATCGCCCAATCGCCCGTTGCTGCTCACCGGCGTGCTGATCGTCGGGCTGGCCGGCGGCATTGGCGTCGCCTTCGCGCTGGGCCAGTTGAAGACCACCTTCGCCACCGCGGCGCGGCTCGAAAAGGCATCAGGCCTGCCGGTGATCGGATCGATCGGTGAAGTGGTGACCGCTGGCCAGCAGGCGATCCGCCGCCAGCGGCTGCGCTATTTCGCCGGCGCGCTCGGCGGGATCGGGATCGCCTATATCGCCCTGCTTGGGGTGGAATTCCTGCAACGAGGATTGGCGGCATGAACGACGTCACGCCCCGCAAGCTTCGCGGCTCGTTGATCGAACGCGCCGCCGACGTTTACGATTTCGCCGAGCATTTCCGCGCCAAAGGTGGTGCGGAAGTTCCCCCGGCGGCGCGTGCCGCGGCCGCGCCCGTCGTAGCGCCGCCGCCGAAAGTGGCTCCTGCGCCCTGCGTTGCCGCAGCGCCGCTCGGTCCCGTCGTGGCGATCGACCGCGAACTGCTGGCCGAGCACGGCTTTCTCGTCCCCGGCGCTCCGGTCGGCGCGCTGGCCGAGGAGTTTCGCCTCGTCAAGCGCCACTTGCTGCTGACCGCGCGCAAGATCGCCGAGGCCGGTGGCGAGCGGGCGCGCCATGTACTCGTCTGCTCGGCCAAGCCGGGCGAGGGAAAGACCTTTTGCTCGATCAACCTCGCGCTGTCGCTGGCGGCCGAGCGCGATGTCGAAGTGCTGCTGGTCGATGCCGATTTCGCCAAGCCGGATGTGATGCGCAGCCTTGGCCTGGACGAAGGATGCGGGCTGCTCGATGCGCTGGCCGATCCGGCGATCGACATCGAACGCTGCATCGTGCGCACGGACGTGCCCAAATTGAGCGTGCTCCCGGCGGGCACCCGGACCACGGACGATACCGAGCTGCTATCCAGCGAGCGCACCGATGCGCTGCTCGCCGGTTTGGTCGCGGCCGATCCGCGCCGCATCGTCATCTTCGATTCACCGCCCGCGCTCGCCGCTTCGCCGGCGTCGGTGCTGGCGGCGCATGTCGGGCAAGTGATGATGGTCGTGCGCGCCGACGCGACCGGCGAAAGCGATCTGCGCGAAGCCGTGCAACTGCTCGACGGCTGCGATCATCTGCAACTGGTGTTGAATGCCGTGTCTTACACGCCGGGCGGCGCGCGTTTCGGCAGCTATTACGGCCAGGAGGAGGGCAAGTGAGGCTCGTTTCGCTCTTGTTCGCGGCGGGTCTGTTGGCCGCGCCGGCAATCGCCCAGGACGGCGGCTCGGCCGATGCGCCGCCCGAACAAGCGCCCGTCGCCGCGTCGGTTGGACCGCAGGCGCAGCGCTACGTCGCGCCCTATATCGAGCTGGGCCAGATCGTCACCGCCGATTTCACCAACGATGACGTGCTGACCTATTCGCAAGTCGCCGCCGGCGTGGACGCCGGCATCTCCACGCGCAACAGCGAAGCGCAGCTCAGCTATCGCTATGAGCGCGACATTTCCTGGAACAAGCATGTCGGCGACAGCGACGATCACGAGGGGCTGGCGCGGGCCGCGATCGGCGTGGCGCCGGGTCTGAGCGTCGAAGGCGGCGCGCTCGCCACGCGTTCACGCGCCGATATTCGCGGCGCGGCGCCGGTGGACAGGTTCGCCAATCGCGACAATCTGACGCAGGTCTATGCCGCTTACGCCGGGCCGACGCTCGGCACGCATGTCGGCGTTGTCGGCGTGTCCGCGAGCTATCGCTACGGCTACACCAAGGTCGACTCGCCGGGGCTCGTCGCGATCGGGCCGAACCAGCCGCGCCTCGACACGTTCGACAGCGCGCACAGCACCGTGCTTCAGGGCAGCCTCAATCTGAAGGCGGGCGATGTCCTGCCGATTGGCGTCACGGTCAGTGGCGGGTGGGACCGGGAGGACGCCAGCCAGCTCGACCAGCGTTACGACGGCAAGTTTGCACGCGCCGACGTGGTCGCGCCCGTCAGCCGCACGCTCGCGCTCGAGGCCGGGGTCGGCTACGAAAAGATCACGATCGGCCAGCGCGACGCCAAGCTCAATCCCGATGGGACGCCGGTGGTCGATGACAATGGCCGCTTCGTCACCGATCAAAGCTCGCCCCGCCGGATCGCCTATCGTACCGACGGGCTGATCTACGATGCCGGCGTGCTGTGGAAACCCAGCCCGCGCACCCAGCTGGAGGCGCATGTCGGCCATCGCTACGGCGGCACGACCTATGCCGGCACCTTCTCATGGCAGGCGACGCCCAGCCTTGGCGCTCAGGTGGTGGTCTATGATGAAGTGGATACCTTCGCCCGCCAGCTGCGCAACGGAATCGACGGACTGCCGACCAGCTTCCTCACCGATCACAATCTGTTCGGCAGTGGCTTTTCGGGTTGCACCTTCGGCACGTCGGGCGCGGCGCCGGGTGGCTGCCTGAACGACGTGTTCCAATCGATCTCCAGCTCGTCCTATCGCGCGCGGGGAATCGACGCGGTGATCGTCGCCAGCCGCGGGCCGATCCAGACCGGCTTCGGCGTGGGTTACGCGCGGCGCCATTTCTACGCGCCTGATAGCAATGCGAGCTTCTCGATCAACGGGTTCGACGACGAGAGCTATTACGCGCAATATTTCCTCAACCGCGCGCTCGATTCGCGATCGAGCATCGAGGCCGATCTCTACGCCGACTATTTCGACAGCGGCGTGCCCGGCGCTGCCGGCGTCTATTCGACGGGCGCGACCGGCAGCTACAATCGCAGCTTCGGGCGGATCGATACGATCGCGTCGCTCGGGGTATTCGCCTATGATTCGAAGGATGTCGGCAAGGACGTCTCGGCGCAGGCGCTGCTCAGCGCCCGGTATCAATTCTAACGCGCCGCGGCAGCACAGACCAGGCAGGATGTGACGATGTACGAAGACCATTACGGATTGACCGGCCGGCCATTCGCGCTGACCCCCGATCCGCGCTTCTGGTATGAAACCGCCACGCACCGCAAGGCGATGGCCTATCTCGGCTTCGGGCTGACGCAGGGCGAGGGGTTCATCGTCATCACCGGCGAGATCGGCTCCGGCAAGACGACGCTGGTCGGCCATCTGATGGCGACGATCGATCGCCAGCGCCAGCATGTCATCCAGATCGTTTCGACCCAGGTTGAGGGTGACGATCTGCTGCGCCTCGTCGCCAGCGGGCTGGGCATTTCCACGCCGGGGCTGGAAAAGGCGGATCTGCTGGAAGCGATCGAGGCGGCGCTGCACGCCGTCGCGCGTTCCGGGCGGCGCACGCTGCTGATCGTCGATGAGGCGCAGGCGCTGCCCGTCTCGGCGCTCGAAGAGCTTCGCATGCTGTCCAACTTCCAGTCGGGCGGCCAGGCGCTGTTGCAGATTTTCCTGCTGGGGCAGCCCGAATTCCGCGATCGGCTGCACGGCACCGACGCGCTGGAGCAGCTTCGCCAGCGCGTGATCGCGGTTCACCATCTCGAGCCGATGGAGCCCGAGGAGATCGAGCCCTATATGATCCACCGCCTGTCGCTGGTCGGCTGGCAGGGCAGGCCCGATTTCACCGGCGACGCGCTGGAGGCGCTGTATCGCGGGTCCGGCGGCGTACCGCGCGTGCTGAACCAGCTGGCGGCGCGCGTGCTGCTTTACGGCGCGATCGAAGGGGTGGAACTGATCGACGGGACCATTGTCCGCGCGGTGATCGACGATATGCGGGTGGACACGCCGGAGCCGGACGAGACCCCCGCCGCGCCGCTGGTCGCTGGCGATCAGGACGAATTGATCCGCCGCATCATCATGCTCGAGGCGCGCGTCGAGGAACAGAACACCGCGCTGCGCCGCGTGCTGACGCTCCTGGTCGATTGGGTCGAGGCCGATACGGCGCGGCATGACGGGGCGCGCGATTCGTCGGCAGCGTGAGCGCGGCGATGGCCATCGAGAACGGCCTTTCGGTCGATGTCGAGGACTGGTTTCAGGTCGGCGCGTTCGAACGCGTGATCGACAGGAACGATTGGCCAAACCTGCAATCGCGAGTCGAGGCGAATACCGATGCCGTGCTTGATCTGTTCGCCGAATCAAATGCCAAGGCGACGTTCTTCACACTCGGCTGGGTGGCGGAGCGCTGCCCCGCGCTGATCCGCCGGATTGTCGATGCGGGTCATGAGATCGCCAGCCACGGGGTCGATCACCGGCGCGTCTTCGCGATGACGTCCGATCAGTTTCGCGACGACATCGGCCGCGCGCGCAAGGCGCTGGAGGATGCCGCCGGCGTTGTCGTGACCGGCTACCGGGCACCGAGCTTTTCGATCGACAAGCGCACCCCCTGGGCGCACCGCGTGCTGGCGGAGGAAGGCTATGCCTATTCCTCCAGCGTCGCGCCGGTGCGGCACGATCACTATGGCTGGCCGGAGGCGCCGCGCTTCGCCTTTCGGCCGGTCGCCGATGCCGCGCTGATTGAACTGCCCGTGACGACCGCTCGGATCGGCCGCCGCACGATGGCGACCGGCGGCGGCTTTTTCCGCTTGTTTCCGTCCGCCTTCACCAATTGGGCGGTGCGCCAGGTCAACGCCGACGACCGCCCGGCGATCTTCTATTTCCACCCCTGGGAGATCGATCCCGGCCAGCCGCGCGTCGCCAATGCGCCACTGCGATCGAAGTTGCGACATTACAGTCGCTTGGGGGCGATGGCTGGCAAACTGCGGCACCTTGTCGAGGGGCACCGCTGGGGTCGGGTCGATGGCGTCGCGGCGCGCGAGGCGGCGCGGCTTGGATGACGGCCCCAAACCCGCCACAGCCGATTGCGCTGCGCACGGCCGATCTGACCGATGACGGCGAGCGCGCGCGGATAGACGCCTTCGTCGTTTCGCACCGGGACGGGACGCCCTTCCATCTGACCGGCTGGAGCCGCGCGATCGAGCGCGGGTGCGGGCAGGCGAGCCGCTACCTCATTGCCGAACATGCCGACGGGGTGGTTGCCGCCGTTCTGCCGCTTACCGTAATCCGCTCGCGATTGTTCGGCAGCGCGCTGGTGTCGAGCGGCTTCGCGGTCGATGGCGGTGTGCTGGCGCATGATGAGGCGAGCTGCGGCGCGCTGATCGCCCACGCCTGGGCGCTGGCCGGCGAGCTGGGGTGCCCGACGCTGGAATTGCGCGGCGGGCCGACGCCCGATCACGGCTGGCATGTCGATGAGCAGACCTATCTCGGCTTCGCGCGCGATCTTGCCGCCGACGACGATGCCGAGCTGAAGGCAATCCCCCGCAAGCAGCGCGCCGAGGTGCGCAAGGCGCTTGGCGGCACGCTGACGATCGAGACGGGGCGGGGATCCTCCGATCTCGCCGCGCATTATGCCGTCTATGCCGAATCGGTGCGCAATCTCGGCACGCCGGTGTTCCCCCGCGCGCTGTTTCGCGCGGTGATCGACGAGATGGGCGACCGCGCCGACATCCTCACCGTGCGCGATGGCGCCCGCCCGGTGGCGAGCGTGTTGAGCCTTTACTTCGATAAGACGGTCTATCCCTATTGGGGCGGGGGCACATTTTCGGCGCGGTCGCTGCGCGCCAACGATCTCATGTATTTCGCGCTGATGCGCCATGCGCGCGAGCGCGGGTGCACGCGTTTCGATTTCGGCCGTTCCAAGGCAGGGACGGGGCCGGCGGCGTTCAAGAAGAACTGGGGGTTCGAACCGCACCAGCTTTCCTATGCCGTCCGCACCGCCGCCGGCGCCGCGCCGCGCGAGATCAATCCGATGAGCCCGCGTTACCGTTTCCAGGTCGGGACCTGGAAACGGCTGCCGCTGTGGATCGCCAACCGGATCGGTCCGCCGATCGCCCGGGGGCTGGGCTGATGGGCGACGTTCTGTTCCTCGCACACCGCGTGCCCTATCCGCCCAATCGCGGCGACAAGATCCGCAGCTATCATTTGCTGCGCCACATCGCGGCGCATGCCCGCGTTCATCTGATCGCCTTTGCCGACGATGCCGGCGATCGCGGCCATGATGCGGTGCTGTCGCGCCTCACCGCGAGCCGCACGATCGTCGATCGGACCAAGGGCACTGCGCGCGCCGCCGCCGAGGCCCTGGCGAGCGGCAAACCCGTTTCGTTGACGGCATTCGCCTCGGCTGATCTTGCGGGAGAAGTTGAGGAAATACTGATAAACAACGATATTAAAACGATCTTCGTCTTCTCCGGCCAGATGGCTCAATATGTGCCTGCTGATTTTCCCGGCCGGGTTGTGATGGATTTCGTCGATATGGATTCGGCCAAATTCGCCGCTTATGCCGATCATGCCCGCGGCCCGAAGCGATGGATGATGGCGCGCGAGGCGAAGCTGCTCGGCGCCTTCGAACGTCATGTCGCCGCGCGCGGACGCGAGCCTGTTCGTCAGCGCGGCCGAGGTGGCGGTGTTTCGCGCGAAAGGCGGCGCAAAGGCGATCGCCATCGAAAACGGCATCGATACGGCGCTGTTCGATCCATCGGCCGGCTTCGAGCCGATCGAGCATCCCGGCCCGCTGATCGTCTTTACCGGGCAGATGGATTACCGGCCCAACATCGATGCGGTGGACCGCTTTGCGCGCCGCATCCTGCCCCTGGTGCGCGATACCGTGCCCGACGCGCGCTTTGCGATCGTCGGCCGCAAGCCCGATCCGCGCGTTGCTGCCCTGGCGACCCTGCCGGGCGTGACGGTGACGGGCGAAGTGGCTGACGTGCGCGGCTGGCTCGCCGCTGCGTCGGTCGTCGTCGCGCCTTTGCAACTCGCGCGCGGCGTGCAGAACAAGGTGCTGGAGGCGATGGCGATGGCGCGGCCGGTGGTGGCGTCGCCGGCCGCGGCGGAGGGGATCGATCATGACGGCACGATCCGCGTCGGCGCGGAGGCGCCCGCTTTTGCCGCGCATGTCGTCGATCTGATCCAGAATTCCGATGCTGCCGATGCTTTGGGCAAGGCGGCGCGGGCGCGGGTGATCGCTCGCTATGGGTGGGACGCGCGGCTGGCTGCGCTCGATCCGATCATGGGGTTCGCCTCGGACAAGCGGAGCGCGGCATGACGATCGCCATGCCCTCGGCCGATTTCGCCAGGCCAGCGTCGGCGTGGCGCGTTCATCTGATCGGGCTCGCCTTGGCCGCGCTGGCGCTGCTTGGCCTGTTTCGCAGTGACGTGGCGACGCTTGCCGATCTGTGGTGGACCAGCACGACCTTCGGCCACTGCCTGTTCATTGGCCCGGTGATTGCCTGGCTGGTGTGGCAACGTCGCGGCGATCTTCAGCAGTTACAACCAGTTGCGTGGTGGCCTGGATTGGCGCTGGTCGGCAGTGGCGGGATGGTGTGGCTGGTCGGGGCGGCATCGTCGGTCGATCTGTTCCGCCAGCTCGGGCTGATCGTGATGCTGCAAGGAACGGTGGTAACGATCCTCGGCCCGATGATCGCCCGCGCTCTCTTCTTTCCAATGGCTTACGCTTTCTTCCTCGTACCTTTTGGCGAAAGTATGGAAGGGCCGTTGCAGACGATCACCGTCGCGATGATCATGCCGATGCTTCATGCGGTGGGCGTGCCGGCCTTGGTCGATGGCGTTTTGATCACGATTCCAAACGGTTACTTCGAGGTGGCCGAGGCTTGTTCGGGGGCGAAGTTCGAAATTGCGATGATCGCGTTCGGCACGCTCGTCGCCAACGTCTGCTACGTCTCCTGGCGGCGGCGGATCGCGTTCATGGCGATGGCGCTGGTGGTGCCGATCATCGCCAACGGGCTTCGCGCGTTCGGCACGATCTATGCTGCGCATTTGACGTCGGTTGCCCAGGCAACTGGTTATGATCACATCGTTTATGGCTGGATTTTCTTCGGGCTGGTGATGGCCGCGGTGCTGGCGATCGGATGGCGCTGGTTCGATCGCGATCCGCTCGCCCCGTGGGTCGATAGCAGCCGTTTGCAGGGCAGGCCGCGCGGCCGGATCGCGGTTTGGGCAGCGGCGCTGTTGACCGTCGCCACGGCCGGCGTTTTTCCGGTTTGGGCAAACACCCTTATTTTTCGTGCGGACCTTCTACCGAATCATATCGACCTGCCGAACGTGCCCGGCTGGACCCGCGCGCCGCTCAGCACGCGGGCGCCGTGGGTGCCCTATTATCCCGGCGCCGATCGATTCCTGTTCGGCCGCTATGCCGATGCGAACGGCGATCTGGTCGACCTGTCGCTGGCGGTGTTCGGCGGGCAGCGCGAAGGCAAGGAGATCGTCACCTTCGGCACCGGCGTTTTGCGCCAGAACGATGTGTGGGTGCGGGTCGAGGACATTCCGCCCATTGCCGGGGGCAGCGCAATGCGGATAACCGCGCCGGGAAATGTCGAACGGATCGTCGCGACATGGTATCGGATCGGCAATGTCCTCACAGCGAACCCCAATATCGTGAAGATCGAGACGCTGAAGGCGAAGCTGCTGGGCGGCCCGCAACGCGCGGTGGCGATTCATCTGTCGGCCGAGGTGACGCCGGGGCATGATCCGCGCGCCGCGATCGATCGCTTCCTCGCCGCGCTCGGCCCGCTCGACAGGCTCGCCGACGCCAGCGCCGGTCTGACGGCACCCGCCGCCGCCCGATCCGCGCCGCGCACCGGCGCCGCCATGCCGATCGGCAGCTGATGTGCGGGATCGCCGGGCTGTTCTACCCGGCCACGCGCAAACCCGTCGATCCGGCGCGGATCCGCGCGATGACGGACGTGCTCGCGCATCGCGGGCCGGATGGATCGGGGGTGTGGACCGCGCCCGGCGTCGGCTTCGGCCATCGCCGGCTATCGATCATCGATCTCGGCGGCGGCGCGCAGCCGATGCTTTCCACCGACGAGAGCATCACCGTCACCTACAATGGCGAAATCTATAATTTTCAGGAGGTTCGCGCCGAGCTGGAGGCCAAGGGCGCGGTCTTTCGCACCGATAGCGACACCGAAGTGCTGCTTCACGGCTGGCAGGCCTGGGGCCCGGCGATGCTCGACCGGCTGAACGGCATGTTCGCCTTCGC
>JBQCEK010000099.1:0-2473 GCA_051960335.1 Sphingomonas sp. | reverse complement strand
GCCGAGAGCCTGTCGGTGTTCTATCCCGACCTCACCGACGACCGGTTCGAGAGCCGCGTCGCGATCTTCCACCAGCGCTATTCGACCAACACCTTCCCCCAATGGTGGCTGGCGCAGCCGTTCCGCTGCCTCGCGCACAATGGCGAGATCAACACGATCCGCGGCAACAAGAACTGGATGCTCAGCCACGAGATCAAGATGGCCAGCCTGGCGTTCGGCGAGCAGTCCGAGGACATCAAGCCGGTCATCCCGGCGGGCGCCAGCGATACCGCCGCGCTGGACGCCGCGTTCGAGACGATCTGCCGCGCCGGCCGCGACGCGCCGACCGCCAAGCTGATGCTGGTGCCCGAAAGCTGGCACGAGGGCAGCGACATGCCGGCCGAGCATCTCGCGATGTATCGTTATCTGGCGAGCGTGATGGAGCCGTGGGACGGCCCCGCCGCGCTGGCGATGACCGACGGCCGCTGGGCGGTCGCCGGCATGGACAGGAACGCGCTGCGCCCGCTTCGCTATACGCGGACCGATGACGGGCTGCTGATCGTCGGATCGGAAACCGGCATGGTCGTCGTCCCCGAATCGAGTGTGGTGGAGAAGGGCGCGCTGGGGCCGGGGCAGATGATCGCGGTCGATCTCGACGAAGGCCGCGTGCTGCACGACCGCGAGGTCAAGGACCGGATCGCCGGCGAGGCCGATTATGCCGCGATGTCGGCCGATTTCCTGACGATCGACGCGCTGCCCGCCCCCGACGCGCCCGCCTGCCGCTATGACCGCGCCGAGCTGACGCGGCGGCAGGTCGCGGCGGGGCAGACATTGGAGGACATGGAGCTGATCCTGGCGCCGATGGTCGAGAGCGCCAAGGAAGCGGTCGGCTCGATGGGCGACGATACGCCGCTCGCGGTGATCTCGGACAAGCCGCGCCTCATCAGCCAGTTCTTCCGGCAGAATTTCTCGCAGGTCACCAACCCGCCGATCGACAGCTTGCGCGAACGTCATGTGATGTCGCTGAAGACGCGCTTCGGCAATCTCGCCAACATCCTCGATCCCGCCGGGCAGCAATCGAAGGTGCTGGTGCTCGATTCGCCGGTGCTGACCTGCGGCGACTGGGACCGGCTGAAGGCGCATTTCGGCGGCGCGGCGGCGACGATCGATTGCACCTTCGAAACGGGGGGCGGGCCGGAGACGTTGCGCGCCGCGATCCAGCGTATTCGCGACGAGGCCGAGCAGGCGGTGCGCCAGGGCAAGAGCGAGCTGTTCCTGACCGACGAGAGCGTTGGCCCCGATCGCATCGCCATCGCCGGGGTGCTCGCGGCGGCGGCGGTGCACACGCACCTCGTGCGTCGGGGCTTGCGCTCCTACGCGTCGATCAACGTGCGTTCGGCCGAATGCCTCGACACGCATTATTATGCGGTGCTGATCGGCGTCGGCGCGACGACGGTGAATGCCTATCTCGCCGAAGCGTCGATCGCGGATCGTCACGCCCGCGGTCTGTTCGGCGAGCTGAGCCTCGACCAGTGCCTCGCCAACCACCGCACGGCGATCGACGAGGGTCTCTTGAAGATCATGTCGAAGATGGGGATCGCAGTGATCTCCAGCTATCGCGGCGGGTATAATTTCGAGGCGGTGGGCCTCTCCCGCGCGCTGGTCAACGATCTGTTCCCGGGCATGCCGACCAAGATTTCTGGCGAAGGCTATGCCTCGCTCCACCTCAACGCGACGATGCGCCACGATGCGGCCTATGATCGCGCGGTGGTGACGCTGCCGATCGGCGGCTTCTACCGCCAGCGCCATACCGGTGAGACGCATGCCTATTCGGCGCAGCTGATGCACCTGCTGCAAAGCGCGGTCGCGACCGACAGCTATTCGACCTATCTGCAATTCTCGCGCGGCGTTGCCGATTTGCCGCCGGTTTATCTGCGCGATCTGCTCGAGTTCAATTTCCCGGATACGGGCATCGCGGTCGAGCAGGTCGAGCCGATCACCGAAATCCGCAAGCGCTTCGTCACGCCCGGGATGAGTCTCGGCGCGCTGTCGCCCGAGGCGCACGAGACTCTGGCGATCGCCATGAACCGAATTGGCGCCAAGGCCGTGTCGGGCGAGGGCGGCGAGGACAAGGCGCGCTACACCCCTTACGACAATGGCGACAACGCCAATTCGGGGGTCAAGCAGATCGCCAGCGGCCGGTTCGGCGTAACGGCCGAATATCTCGGTGCATGCGACGAGATCGAGATCAAGGTCGCGCAGGGCGCCAAGCCCGGCGAGGGCGGGCAGCTCCCCGGCTTCAAGGTCACCGAGTTCATCGCCAAATTGCGCCATGCGACGCCCGGCGTGACGCTGATCTCGCCGCCGCCGCACCACGATATCTATTCGATCGAAGATATCGCGCAGCTGATCCATGACCTGAAGAATGCCAACCCGCGCGCCTCGGTCAGCGTGAAGCTGGTCTCCGAAATCGGCGTTGGTACCGTGGCAGCCG
>JBQCEK010000098.1:0-9036 GCA_051960335.1 Sphingomonas sp. | reverse complement strand
CGGCGGCATCCGATCGGCGATGGCGGCAAGTGCCGCGCGGCGCAGCGGCGAGACGCTGGCGCTCACCGAACGCGATCTGCCGATCTGGATCGTCGGGGCGGGCAGCGTGGCGATGCTGCTGCCGATCGGGTGGCTGCTGTGGAGCGGGATCGCCGGCGGGCCGCTGGCCGCGTCGGGCGTGGCGCTGATCGCCGGCGCGCTGATCTTCGTGGTCGTGATCGGCCTGATGATCGCGGCGGTATGCGGCTATATGGCGGGCCTGATCGGCGCGTCGAACTCGCCCGTATCGGGGATCGGCATTCTTTCGGTGGTCGGCGCGGCGCTGATGCTGGTCGGCCTGTTCGGGCGAGACAATCCCCCGGACACGACGGCGGCGCTCGTCGCTTATGCCCTGATCGTGACCGGCGTGGTGTTCGGCGTGGCGACGATCTCCAACGATAATCTGCAGGATCTGAAAACCGGCGAGCTGGTCGGTGCGACTCCCTGGAAACAACAGGTCGCGCTGGTCATCGGCGTGGTGTTCGGCGCGCTGGTGGTGCCGGTGGTGCTCAATCTGCTCAACACTGCGTTTGGCTTCGCCGGGGCGGCCAATGCCGGGCCGAACGCCTTGCCCGCGCCGCAAGCGGCGCTGATCTCGGCACTGGCCAAGGGCGTGCTTGGCGGCAGCCTCAACGCGACGATGATCGGCTCTGGCGCGTTGACCGGCGTAGGGCTGATCATCCTCGATGAGGCGATGGGCAAGCTGAAGCTGCTGCGCCTGCCGCCGCTGGGCGTCGGCATGGGCATCTACCTGCCGATGAGCCTGATCCTGCCGACCGTAGTGGGATCGGTGGTCGGGCTGTTCTACGATCGCTGGGCGGATCGCACCGCCAATCCCGAATTCGCGCGGCGCATGGGCGTGTTGACGGCGACCGGCCTGATCGTCGGCGAATCGCTATGGGGCGTGGTGTTTGCCGGCATCGTCGCCAGCTCGGGCAGCGATTCGCCGCTCGCGCTGGTCGGCGACGGGTTCGAGAATTATGCGCTGATCGGCGGTACCATCGTGTTCATCGCGCTGCTCGCGTGGCTCTATCGCCAAACGCGCGCGCTCGTTCGTTCCTGAGCTTTGCCGCCGCGCTACATCGCCGCCAGCATCGCGCTGATCGGCGCGAAGGCAAAGGCGACCGAGCTGTCGGCGACGCCATAGGGAATGAACAGCGTGTCGTCGTGCCGCAGCGCGCCGCACGAATAGACCACGTTGGGCACATAGCCTTCGCGATCCTCGTCCGCCGCCGCCAGGACCGGCTCGCGCGTCCGGCCCAGCACTTTCGAGGGATCATCCTTGTCGAGCAGCACCGCGCCGATCGAATATTTGCGCATCGCGCCAACGCCGTGGGTGAGCAGCAGCCAGCCCTCGTCCAGCTCGATCGGCGGGCCGCAATTGCCGATCTGGACGAATTCCCAGGGGTATTCCGGCGTCAGCAGCCGTTGCCCGCCCTCCCAGTTCGTCACCTCGTCCGATTCGAGCAGATACAGGTTCTCCCCGTCCTGCCGGCCGATCATCATATATTTGCCGTTCACCTTGCGCGGGAACAGCGCCATGCCCTTGTTGCGCGACGCGCCCCCCGTCATCGGCACCAGATCGAAGGCGCGGAAATCGCGCGTTCGCATCAGCTCGGACTGGATTTGCGAGCCGTTATAGGCGGTGTAGGTGCCCAGCCATTCCAGGCTGCCGTCGTCATGCTCGAACTGGACGAGGCGCAAATCCTCCAGCCCGTTCGATTGCGCCTTGGTGATCGGAAAGATGACCGTGCCCGAAAGCGTCGAGTCGCGGTGGCGATGGACCGTAACCGGCCCTTCAGGCAGCGTCGCTTCCTGCTTGCCGATCACGTCCGTCGCCGTGGCGAAGGGCGGCTCCGGCGCCAGCTTCAATTCGCCCTTGCTGGTGATGATGCCCTCGCGAAAGGCGATCGACGAGATATGCCCTTCACCAACCGAGCGCATCGACATCAGAATGCGCAGCGATCCTTGCGGCATGCCCGACTGGTCGAAATGGGGAACCGCGCTGGGGTTCATCAAGGCCGCCGCCGCATAACTGTATTCGTGACAGAAATAGGCGCCGATCAGTTGCCGCTTCTCATCGCCGATCTCGGCGCCGTCGAGTTTCAACTCGCCTTCGATCTCGTCGTAACGCGTCATGAACACGCGCCGCGTCTGCCAGTGCCGCGCCTCGAAATCCTTGAGGACGCGTTCCAGCTGGTTGCGGGCATCCGCCGCCGAGAGGCTCAGCACTTCGCGCACCAGCCGCTCGGATCGACTCGGCCCCGATCCGTTCGTTTGCCAAGCGAGATGGAACGGCCGGACGACGACCCGAGACGGATCGGCGTGGAGCCGCAAAGGATGATAGAACAGATCGACCACGTCGCCCCGCTTTGGTGCCGTCACTGCGGCGGCGCGAGCTGGGCTACGCGACGGCGCGATCGGCTCCTGCCACGGTTCCGGTCTGTTTTGAAAGGGCCGAAATGGCGCATGAGGCCAATTGCAGCGCCAAAATCGACTCGGCGCCCTGATTCCGGTTCAGGCCGTGCGGCATCAGTCCATCGAAACAGCCGCCATCCTGCGGAGACGCGAGCGGGAGATCGAGGTCGTTGGCGCCGAGGAACCAGCGATAGGCGCGCTGCGCTTCCCCGATCCATCGCCGATCGCGCGTGGCGGCAAAGGCCGCGGCGCAGGCATCGATCGTCGCCTGAGCCTCGAGCGGCTGCTGGTCGAAAGCCGCCGGCTCGGCATAGGGGCGGCCGAACGTCTCCGTACCGATGGCGCGGAAGCGACCCTCTGGCGAGGTCTGGCGGCCGACGATCCAGTCCAGCGTTTCCATACCGCGCGCGATCATGTCGTCGCGGCCAAGCGCCTCTCCGCCGCGGATCAGCGCCTCGGGCAGCCGGGCGTTGTCATAGGCGAGAACGATTTCGAACCATGACCATTCCGGCCGCCGCGCCGCCTCGAGCAGCGCCATCAATTCGTCGCCGAAACGATCGAGGATCGATCGAGCCAAAGCGTGTTGCGGGCGGGTTTCGAGCATCGCGGCCGCACCCAGCATCGCGAACGCCTGTGCGCGCGGGCTGCCGAGATCGAACGCCATCTCGGCGGTCATATCGAACATCGATCCCGCCCAGTCGCGGTGTTTGACGTGGCCCGCATCGCGCGCGGTAATGCCAAGCGACCATAAGGCGCGACCGTTGGAATCTTCCGATCCCATGTCTTCGCACCAGGTGCGATCGAAGTTCATGAAATTGCGGAACCGACGCGCATCCGGATTCCATGCGTGTTGGACGAAAGAGGCATAGATCGTCGTCCACCGATCGCGCACGTCATCGCTCAGTTCAGCCATTTGAGAAACGAGCATCAGCGCGCGGGCATTATCGTCGATGCAATAGCCGTGGCGGCGATCGGGCACGGAATAAATGGCATGTTGCAGAATGCCCGTTGCGTCGCTCATCCGCTCGACCGCCGTGAGATCGGGCTTGAGCGGCGCGAGCCGCGGCGAGGAGCGCGTGATGCGGTGCGGCTTGGCGGCGACGATCGATGCGATTTCCGCCAGCGCCGTCTCGGCAAGGCGCGGCCAGATCATCGTGCGACCGCGCGCATAGGCCCGTTCGGAGAGCGCACGGCGGCCGGCGTCGTCGCTCAGCAGCGCCCCAATTTCTCGCGCGAATGCCGCGCTGTCGCCGAAATCGACCAGCCGGCCATGGTCGTCCGCAAGGATCTCCGTCGCGTGGACATAAGGCGTCGAAACCACGGCCTTGCCGACGCCCACGGCATAGGAAAGCGTGCCGGAGGTGATCTGCGCCGGATTGGTATAGGGCGTCACATAGACATCGGCGGCCTGCAGATAATCGAGCAGTTCATCGTGTTCGACGAATCGGTCGACGAAGGCGATGTTCCCTTCGACGCCGAGTTCCGCAGCCAACTTCTTCAGGCCATCGCGATAGGCTTCGCCCTCGTGGGCGACGAGATTGGGATGCGTCGCGCCGAGCACGACGTAGAGTGTCGAGGGTTCGGCTCCGACCACGGCAGGAAGCGCCTCGATCAGCGTTTCAATGCCCTTGCCGGGTGCAAGCAAGCCGAAGGTGAGGACGACCTTGCGCCCCTCCCAACCAAAGCGCGCCTTGAAATCGGCCGGATCGGCGAAGGCGCGATCAGGCACGCCGTGCGGGATCATCGCCACCTTGCGCGCGTCCGCATTATAGATGCGCGCCAGGATGTCGCGGCCGCGCTCCGCCATCACGATCACCCGCGCCGCGCGCTTCAGTAGCGCTTCGAGCACCCGGCGCTCGTCATCGTTCGGTTGCTCGAGCACCGTGTGCAACGTCACGATCAGCGGCGCCGAAACGCGATCGAGCAGGGCAAGGATGTGCTCGCCCGCCGCCCCGCCGAAAATGCCGTATTCGTGCTGCAGCCACACGGCCTGCGCGCCGCTGGCCTCGATCGCGTGGGCGGCATCATGATAGGCGAGCCGATCGTCCTGCGCGATGCTGGCGGTGACTTCGGCGGGATAGCTGTAGCGGCCGGGATGATCATCCATCGCGTAAACATCGACGCGAAGATCAGGGAAGCGATCGGTCAGTGCGCGATAGGTATCGGTCGTGTACGTTGCGATGCCGCATTTGCGCGGCAGAAAGTTACCGATCAATGCAATGTGCTGAACCCGCGAGATATCATCCAATCGCAACGTCATCTCGATCCTTTCGCGAACGCAACAAGGTCAATCGCCCGACCTAAACTCCTCGACGCCTAACGAATATTGATCTGCATAGTTGCACGAATGCTGCAATGCAGCAAAGAGATTCGTGATGATCTGCGTCAATGCGCAGGCTTTTCCCGATCAGCCGCGTCCGCGGTATCCGGAAACTCCCTGATCCGGCAGCCACAGCCCTTCGGGCGGCATCCCGGATTGCCAGAAAACATCGATCGGGATTCCGCCGCGCGGATACCAATAGCCGCCAATTCGCAGCCAGCGCGGCTTCATCTCGTCGAACAGTCGCTGTCCGATGCCGACGGTGCAGTCCTCGTGGAATGCGGCATGGTTGCGAAAGCTGCCCAGGAACAACTTCAGCGATTTCGATTCGACGATCGTTTCCCCTGGCGCATAGTCGATCACCAGATGTGCGAAATCCGGCTGGCCGGTCACTGGGCAAAGCGAGGTGAATTCAGGCGCGGCGAAGCGAACGAGATAGAGTTGGCCGGCGCGCGGATTGGGTACGTAATCGAGCTCCGCCTGTTCTGGCGTGGCTGGCAGCGAGCTGGTCTGGCCGAGATGCTTTGGGGTCATGCCGCGCTATGTAGGCGGCGTGGGCGCGAATGGAAGCGGCGGGCGCTCGACGGCGCGCGAGGGGGCGGCTAGGGTCACCGGCATGGACTCCCTTGTCACGACCGATTGGCTGGCGGACCACCTCGGCGAGCCTGGCTTGCGGGTGATCGATGCCAGCTATTTCCTGCCAGAGCATCAGCGTGATGCGCGGGCCGAGCATGCGGCCGATCATATCCCCGGCGCGGTGTTTTTCGATCTTGCCGGTTTTGCCGATCCGGCGAGCGATCTCCCGTCGATGGCGCCGCCTGATGCGATGGCTGCCGAGCGGCTGGCGGAGCTGGGGATAAGCAACGACAGCCGCGTTGTCGTTTATGACGATTCGCCGCTGCACAGTGCCGCGCGGGGCTGGTGGCTGCTGCGATTGTTCGGCGTGCGCAATGTTGCGATCCTCGACGGCGGCCTGGCCAAGTGGCGCGCCGAGGGGCGACCGCTCGCTTACGGTATCGATACACCGACAAGGATGAATTTCGAACCGCGTGCCGATCGCGGTAGTGTGCGCGATCTGGCGGCGATGATCGCCAATCTCGACAACGGCACGGAGCAGGTGATCGACGCCCGCTCCCCCGCGCGGTTCGAGGGACGCGAACCGGAAAGCCGCCCGAATGCCGAAGCCGGCCACATTCCCGGTGCGCGCAACGTGCATTATGCGACGCTGTTCAACGCGGACGGCACCTGGAAGCGCGACGATGCGCTCAAGCAGGCGTTCGCCGATCGCGGCGTCGATCTCGATCGGCCGCTGGTCGCGACGTGCGGATCGGGGATCACCGCCGCGGTGCTGGTGTTCGGCGCGCATCTGCTGGGCCGCGACGCTGCGCTGTATGACGGCTCCTGGGCGGAATGGGGCGCGACGCCCGCCGCCCCCAAGGCGACGGGGCCTGCATGAGCAACGGCAAGGATGTGAAACCGGCGACCCGGATCGTCGGCGCGGGGCGACGTCGCGAATGGACTCAGGGCGTGGTCAACACGCCCGTCTGGCGCGCTTCGACGATTCTCTACGAGTCGATCGCCGACATGCGCGAGACCGGGCAGGGCGATACGCATCACAAGCTCTATTACGGCAGGCGCGGCACGCCGACGCAGTGGTCGCTCGCCGACGCGCTGACCGAGCTGGAGCCCGGCGCGGAGGGGACGTTTCTCTATTGCTCCGGGGTAGCGGCGATCGCGGCGGCGTTGCTTTCGGTGCTCGGGCCCGGCGATGAGCTGCTGCTGGTCGATAGCGCTTATGAGCCGACGCGCGGGTTGGCGCGCGGGCTACTCAAGCGGTTCGGAATCACCACGCGCTTCTACGATCCGCTGATCGGCGCGGGCATCGCCGATCTGATCGGCGAGAAGACGCGCGCCATTTTCCTGGAAAGCCCCGGCAGCCTGACCTTCGAAGTGCAGGACATACCGGCGATCGTCGCCGCGGCCAAGGCGAAGGGCGTGATCACGCTGCTCGACAATACCTGGGCGACGCCGCTCTATTTCCCGGCGATCGAGAAGGGGATCGATCTGACGATCCTGGCCGCCACCAAATATGTCGTCGGCCATTCGGACGTGATGCTGGGGTCTGTGACCGCGGCGCCGGGGCATTTCAAGGCGCTGCGCGACGTCAGCCACCAGCTCGGGCAGGTCGCCAGCCCCGATGATTGCTGGCTGGGATCGCGCGGATTGCGGACGATGGCGGTGCGGCTGGCGCAGCATCAGGCCAGCGCGCTTCACGTCGCGCATTGGCTCAATGCGCGGCCGGAAGTGGCTGCGGTGCTGCATCCGGCGCTGCCCGATTGCCCCGGCCATGATCTGTTCGTTCGCGATTTCGCCGGCTCCTCGGGGTTGTTCTCGTTCGTGCTCAGGGGCGCGACCGAAGCATCGCGCGCTGCCTTCATCGATGCGCTCGACCTGTTCGGCATCGGCTTCAGCTGGGGCGGATTCGAAAGCCTCGCCGTGCCGGCCGATCCCGTGCGATCAGCGACGCCCCCCGATTTCGGCGGTTCGATCGTGCGACTGCACATCGGTCTGGAGGACCCCGACGATCTGATCGCGGATCTGGAGCGCGGTTTCGCTGCCCTCGCCGGGGCGGCCGCGTGAACCAGGCGATGGCCTGGCTGGAGGCGAATGGCTTCGCCAGCCACGGCGATCAGAAATGGATCATGGTCTCGATCGCCACGGGGATTGCCCTGCTCGCGGTCCTGATCGGACAGGGGGCCGGGCGCCTGTTTGCGGCGCGAGCATCCAACTGGTGGAGCGCGCACGTCGGCATCGCGGGCGAAGGGCTTGGGCCGCGGTTGCCCTCTATCCTGCGCCACGTCGTGGCGGCGCTGTTGCTCGCGATCGTCATCAACGCTTATGCGTGGAAGCCGCTCGCCGTAACGCCGCTTGGGCTTGCGCTCGGCTTCAGCGGCGCGTTTGCCGTCGTTCAACTGTTGCGCGGATTGCATTTGCCGCGCTGGATGGCGTGGCTGGTCGCTTTCGTCGCCTTCGTCGCCCTGTTCAGCCACGCGGTCGGCGGGCTGACGCCGATCACGCATGTGCTCGAACGCATCGGCTTCGATGTCGGCGCGAAGCGATTCTCGCTGCTATCGTTGGTGACGATCGTCATCGTCGCGATCGCGCTGTTTGCCGGGGTTCGCCTCGCCAACCGGCTGATCGGCCACTCGATCGGCCAAGCGCGTTCGCTCGATCCCACGCAAAAGCTGCTCGCGCAGAAGCTTGCGGGCATCGCGATCATCGTTGCCGCCTTTTTCTTCGGCATCGATCTGTTGCAGATCGACCTGACCGCCTTTGCGGTGTTCGGCGGCGCGCTGGGCCTTGCCGTCGGCTTCGGTTTGCAGAAAACGGTCGGTAATCTGATCGCGGGGATCATCCTTTTGATGGATCGATCGATCAAGCCCGGCGACGTGATCGTGGTGGGTGACAGCTTCGGCTGGGTCAACAAGATCGGCGTCCGCGCCGTTTCGGTGATCACGCGCGACGGCAAGGAGCATCTGATTCCGAACGAAAATCTGATGACCCAGGAAGTCGAGAACTGGTCCTATTCCAATCGCAACGTGCGCATCCGCATTCCTGTCGGCGTGTCGTACGATTGCGATCTGAAGCTCGCCCAGGAATTGATGATGAAGGCGGCAAGCGAATCCCCGCGCGTGCTGAAGGACCCCAAGCCGAGCGTGTGGCTGGATGCGTATGGCGACAGCTCGGTCGACCATCTGATCCTGGCCTGGATCGGCGATCCCGAGGGTGGTGTCGGCAGCGTGCGATCGGACGTGCTCAACCGGCTCTGGTGGCTGTTCAAGGAACACGGAATCGAGATCCCGTTCCCGCAGCGCGACGTGCATGTGCGCAGCCTGCCGCCTGCGGCCTCGATCGCCGAGTGACTGTCGGGCGAGTGTTGCGGGCGCGCAACACGCGGCGATATGCGACAGTTTCGCGACAGAATTGAGTTGTGCATTGCAGCATATGCAGGCACTATCGCCCCGCTGTTCAGGACACGCGCACAAGGGCTCGCCCTTGACATGAATGCGATCGGCCGAGCGGCAGCAGGCGGGGACGTCGCACGCAAGAACCTTTGAAAGGGATAAGATGCGCATCTCCACGATTTCGCTCGGCGCGCTGTTGCTCGCCGCTACTGCCGCCCCTGCGTTCGCGCAGGACACGGCTCCCCCACCGCCGTTCAAGCTTTCCGGCGGCGTTACGCTGACATCGGATTATCG
>JBQCEK010000097.1:0-3773 GCA_051960335.1 Sphingomonas sp. | reverse complement strand
AGCAGATCAAGCACCAGAGGCGGATGCAGATCAGCTTCCTCCGACGCCAGCAGCGGCGCGACCACCCGGTTCTGGATCAGCTCCTGCATGCTCTGGGTGAGGCGCGTCGGCAGCATGCGGCGGTGCTGGACGTCGCGAAGCAATGGATCGACCGCCTCCCCTGCCGCCATCGGCCCGGCAAGAATATTGGCGGCGGCAACGGCATCCTGAATCGCCAGGTTGATCCCGACGCCGCCGATCGGCGACATGGCATGCGCGGCATCGCCGATGAACAGCAGGCCGGGCTTGTGCCAGCGGGTCAACCGATCGACGGTGACCGTGAGCAGCTTCACATCATCCCAACTGGTGATGGCGGCGGCGCCCGAGGCCGTTTCCGGGCCGACGGCGGCGACGCGCTGGCGGAAAGCCTCGATCCCCGCTGCCCGGATGCGATCGGCGGCGCCCTTGGCGAAGACGAATGCGCATTGCCAATAATCGCGGCGATCGATCAACACGAAGATTCGCCCGGGCTCGAACACGCCGACCGTCTCGTTCTCCGGCTCGGCCGATTTGGGCAGCCGGAACCAGAACACGTCCATCGGCGCGCCGATCGTCTCCAGCGGCAGGCCGGATCGGGCGCGCAGCGTGGAGCCACGGCCATCGGCGGCGATCACCAGGCGGCTGGCATGAACCGTATCGCCATCGGCGGTGCGCACACCGGCGACACGACCGTCCTGCTCAATCGTATCGACAGCCTCGGTGCAGCGCTTGAGGGTGAAGGCGGAATAGCGGCCGGCGACCTGAGCGACGAAATCGAGAAAATCCCACTGCGGCATCAGCGCGATGTACGGCGCGGCGACCGGCAAGTGTCGGAAATCGGCGACCGGCACGCTCCTGCCCGCGACACGGCCGTGGAGCACCGACACCTTGACGTGATCGCGCGCCAGCAGCGCATCGAGCAGGCCGAGTTCATGGAACAGCTGGAGCGTCGAAGGATGGATGGTGTCGCCGCGAAAATCGCGCAGGAAATCGCGGTGCTTTTCGAGAACGACGGTCTTCACCCCGGCGCGCGCGAACAGCAGGCCGGCGATCATCCCGGCGGGACCGCCGCCGACGATGCACAGATCGGTGGAGATATCCGCCATAATGCGCTGACAAACGCGCAGCGATCGGCTTTAGTGCCGCAATGGCGATGGGATTGGAAAACAGCGGGTTCAGCGACGCCCTGGTGATCCTTGGCGCGGCGGGGCTGGTGATCCCGGCGTTCGCGCGCTTCAAGGTGAGTCCGGTGATCGGTTTCATCCTGGTGGGCGTGCTGGTCGGCCCGGCCGGGCTGGGCGCACTCGTCCCGCAGGCGCCCTGGCTTTATTATGTCACCATCACCGATCCGCACGCGATCGAGCCGTTCGCCGAATTCGGCATCATCCTGCTGCTGTTTTCGATCGGGCTCGAACTGTCGTTGAAACGGCTGTGGGCGATGCGCAATCTGGTGTTCGGCGTCGGCGCGGCGGAGTTGATCGGATCGGGGCTGGTGATCGGCCTGGCGCTGCACATGCTCGGGCAGAGCTGGGGCGGCGCGATCGGGCTGGGGCTCGCGCTGGCGCTCTCCTCCACCGCCCTGATCCTGCCGATCGCCGGAACCGCCAGCCCGGTCGGCCGATCGGCGTTCGCGATGCTGCTGTTCGAGGATCTGGCGCTGGTGCCGATCATCTTCGTGCTCGGCGCGATGGCGCCGACGGCGAGCGACCACGGCTGGGCGGGGCTCGCCCATGTCGCGATGGTCGGCGGATTGACGGTAGCGGCGATCTTCGTCGGCGGGCGCCTGGTGCTACCGCGCCTGTTCGCCCAGGCCGCGCGGACCAAGAGCCCCGAACTGTTCCTCGCCGCCTCGCTGCTGGTGGTGATCGTCGCCAGTCTTGCCACCACCGCGGCGGGGCTGTCGCCGATCGTCGGCGCGCTGCTGGCGGGATTGCTGATCGCCGAAACCGAATATCACAGCGAGGTCGAGGTGATCACCGCGCCGTTCAAGGGGCTGGCGCTCGGCGTGTTCCTGATCTCGGTCGGCATGAGCCTCGACCTTCGCCTGGTGATGGCGAATTGGGCCAGCCTGGTGCTGGCGGTGGGCGGCGTCGTTCTGGTCAAGGCGATCGTCACCTTCGCGCTGCTGCGCATGACCGGCGCCAGCAACGGCACCGCGGCCGAGGCGGGCGTGCTGATGGCCAGCCCGTCGGAGACGACGCTGATCGTCCTCGGCGTCGCCATCGAGGCGCAGCTGATCCACGGATCGACCGCCGCCTTCTGGCAGACCGTGACGGCGATCGGGCTGACGATCACGCCGCTGCTCGCACGGATCGGGCAGACGGCGGCACGGCGGATCGAGCGCCGGCTGGGCAATGAGGATGCCGAGTCGCCGATCGACCCCGAAGGGCCCGGAACCGTGGTGATCGGCTTCGGCCGTGTCGGGCGGCTGGTCGCCGACATGCTGACCGTCCACGGGCAGAAGTTCCTGGCGGTCGAGGCCGATGTCGATGCGGCGGTTGCGGCGCGACGCGATGGCTATCCGGTGATCTTTGGCGATGTCGCGCGGCCCGAGCTGGTCGATCGGCTCAATCTCGGCCGGGCGCGCGCGCTGATCCTGACGATGGACGATCCGGTGCTGACGATCCGGCTGACCAAGCGGGTGCGCGGCTGGGTGCCCGATCTGCCGATCATCGCCCGCGCCCGCGATACGGCGCATGCGGCCGAGCTGTACAAGGCCGGTGCGACGGATGCGGTGCCCGAGACCGTGGAAAGCTCGCTGCAACTGTCCGAGGCCGTGCTGGTCGATCTCGGCATCGCGATGGGGCCGGTGATCGCCTCGATCCACGAAAAGCGAGACCAGTTGCGCAACGCGATCAAACAGGCCGCCGAGATGGAGCGCGAGCCGCGTCTGCGGCGCACCCGGCTCGGCGAAACGAGCACCTGACGCGACGGAACATCGCCGTTTTCGGGGAGTTTTCTACATCGAGGCGGGTTGCGGCATTCCGCGGCCGGCCCTGTGTGGAGAGTCCTATGTCGATCCTGTCGTCACCTGCCCGTCGCCTGCCCTTGCTGACCGCGCTTGCCGCCGCCTCCCTGACGCTCGCCGGATGCGAGACCGCGACGACGTATCACCCCGCCACCGGCCACGGGTTCAACCGCGAAGGCTTCAGCGACCAGCGGATCGAGGCCAATCGCTTCCAGGTCAGCTTTTCCGGCAACAGCGTGACGTCGCGCGATACGGTCGAGCGGTATCTGCTGTACCGCGCGGCCGAACTCACGGTGCAGAACGGATATGACAATTTCGTGCTGGTCGATCGTGACACCGACAAACGGACGCGGACCTATGTGACCGGCGATCCGTTCCGGGCCGGGCCCTATGGCTATTGGGGCGTTTCGTGGCGGTATCACCGGCCCGGCTTCGGCTGGGGATTCTACGACCCGTTCTGGGGCGATCCGTGGGGGCGCGATTTCGACGTCAACACGATCGACAAATACGAAGCCCATGCCGAGATCGTGATGGGCCGCGGCGCGCCCCGGCCCGGCAATGTCCGCGCCTTCGACGCGCATGAGGTGCTGCGCAATCTCGGCCCGACCATCGTGATGCCGGGGCAGCAACGGTAGAGCAGAGAACGTCACCCCAACGAAGGCTGGGGTCTCTTCGATCGCATGAGACCCCAGCATTCGCTGGGGTGACGGATTCTAGACCTGCTCGACGCCGATCGCGCCGTGGCAATGCTTGTACTTGCGGCCCGAACCGCAGGGGCACGGCGCAT
>JBQCEK010000096.1:0-2176 GCA_051960335.1 Sphingomonas sp. | reverse complement strand
GAGCTATAGGCGATCAGCTTCTTCATGTCCGACTGCACCAGCGCGACGAGGCTGGTGTAGATCACCGCCACCGCCGAGAGCGCGAAGACCAGCCAGGTGAGCTGCGCCGAGGCTTCCGGGAACATCGGCAGCGAGAAACGCAGGAAGCCGTATCCGCCGAGCTTCAGCAGCACGCCGGCCAGGATCACCGACCCAGCGGTCGGCGCTTGGACGTGCGCGTCGGGCAACCAGGTGTGGACCGGCCACATCGGCATCTTCACCGCGAACGAGGCGAAGAAGGCGAGCCACAACCACATCTGCGCATGCACCGGGAAATCATAATTGAGCAGTACCGGGATGCTCGTCGTGCCGGCATGAATCGCCATCCACAGCATCGCGATGAACATCAGCACCGAGCCGAGCAGCGTGTAGAGGAAGAACTTGTAGCTCGCGTAAATCCGGTTCGCGCCGCCCCAGATGCCGATGATCAGATACATCGGGATCAGCCCGGCCTCGAAGAACACGTAGAACAGGAACAGATCCTGCGCCGCGAACGTGCCGATCATCAGCAACTCGGTGATCAGGAACGCGCACATATATTCGGGGACGCGCTTGGTGATCGCCTGCCAGCTGGCGCCGATGCAGATCGGCATCAGGAACACGCTGAGCATGATCAGCATCAGCGCGAAGCCGTCGATGCCCAGCGCCCAGTTGAAGCTGCCGAACAGCGGCACGAATTCCTGAAACTGCCACTGCGCGCCGCCAATGTCGTAATTCGCCCACAGCATGATGCCGAGCGCGAGATCGATCAGCGTCGCCGCCAGCGCCAGCCAGCGCGCGCCATTGGCGCTGAGGAACAGGCACACGATCGCCGCGATGGCGGGAACCGCGAGCATGACGGAAAGGATTGGGAAGCCGTTCACTGCATAATTTCCGTCACCCCGGCGAAAACCGGGGTCTTGATGGGAAGACGCGCACCATTGCGGCACGAGACCCCAGCTTTCGCTGGGGAGACGAAGGATGGACGCAAACTCATGACGCCATCGCCCAGGTAACCGCGGCGGTCAGCCCGATCAGCATGACGAAGGCATAAGTGTAGATATAGCCGCTCTGCAGCCGGCCGGCGATGCGGCTGCTGCCAGCGACCACCCACGCCGCGCCATCAGGCCCGAAGCGGTTGATCGTCTTCTCGTCGCCGCGGTGCCAGAAGAACCGGCCGATCGCGAAGGCGGGGCGAACGAAGATGAAATGGTACAGCTCGTCGAAATACCATTTGTTGAGCAGGAAGCGGTACAGCACGTCGAACGTCGAAGCGGCGCGCGCCGGGATGTCGGTCGATCGGATATACGCCAGCCAGCCGACATACAGGCCAATCAGCATCGCGATCGTCGGCCCCAGCTTCACCCACAGCGGGATCGTCTCCATCGCCTCCATCAGCGATTTCGAGAAGGCGACGCTGCCCTTCCAGTAGATGTCGCCGGCCTCGGGGCTGATGAAATAATGCTGGAAGACGAAGCCCGCCGCCACCGCGCCGATCGACAGAACGATCAGCGGGATCATGATCGGCAGCGGCGCTTCGTGCGGATGATAGCCGCCGGTGCCGTGCGGCACCTCGTGCGCGCCGGCGCCGTGGGCGTGGGGCTCGTCGCCCGCATCCTCACCCGCCGGATCGGCATGGTGCCCGTCCGACGCATGATGCGCGTCGTGCACGGCATGCTGGATATGCTCGGAGCCCGCCCAGCGCGGCTCGCCGAAGAAGGTCAGGAAGATCAGCCGCCACGAATAGAAGCTGGTCAGCAGCGCCGCGAAGGTGCCGACCCACCAGGCGATCTGCCCGCCACCGCCGGCCGCATAGGCCGCCTCAAGGAGGCCGTCCTTCGAATGAAAGCCGGCAAAGCCGATCTGCGGCAGGCCCCACACGCCCGGAATGCCGACGCCGGTGATCGCCAGCGTGCCCGCGATCATCGCCCAGAAGGTGATCGGGATTTTCTTACGAAGCCCGCCGTAATAGCGCATGTCCTGCTCGTGGTGCATCGCATGGATCACCGAGCCGGCGCAGAGGAACAGCAGCGCCTTGAAGAAGGCGTGCGTGAACAGGTGGAACATCGCCCCGCCGAACGCGCCGCAGCCGGCGGCGAAAAACATGTAGCCGAGCTGGCTACAGGTAGAATAGGCGATCACGCGCTTGATGTCGGTC
>JBQCEK010000095.1:0-3626 GCA_051960335.1 Sphingomonas sp. | reverse complement strand
CATGGCGTTGCTGGTGATGAGCGCGATCCTGATTTCGGGCGCGGTCGCCTCGGGCCTTGCGGGTGACTACCTGTATTTCGGCGCGGTGGGGGCATCGATGGACGTGCATCAGGCGGTGATCGTGGCGCCCGTCGCGGGCATTTTGGGCGGTGTGACCGGCGGGCTGTTTTCGAAGCTGGTGCTGGGCGCCGCGCTTTCAGAAGTGGCGCCGATGCGCGCGCTGCGCGCCCGGCCGATCCTGTTCGCGCTGCTGTGCGGAATCGTCGTCGCCGGCGTCGGCGTCTATACCGGCTTGACCTGGGGTCCCGGCTATTCGCCGGCGCATGCGATGATCATCGGCGTCGATGCGCCGATCTGGTTCGGCTTCGCCAAGTTCGCGGCGACCACCGCCACCGCGGTGGCGGGCATGCCCGGCGGGATCTTCGCGCCCAGCCTGGCCACCGGCGCCGGGTTCGGCAACATGCTGCGCTGGATCTTCCCGAACGATTCATCGAGCGCGGTCGTGCTGCTCGGCATGGTCGCCTATTTCACCGGCGTCGTGCGCGCGCCGCTGACGGCGGTGTTCATCCTTTCCGAAACGACCGCCAGCCGCGGCCTCATGCTGCCGATGATGGCAGCGGCACTGATCGCCGATCGATCGAGCCAATGGATATGTCGCGAGAAGCTGTATCACGGCCTGTCGCGCACCTTTTCTACACGCGCCGATCATGCCTAGGAGACGGCGGGGAGCTTCAGCGACCATTCGAGGCCGCATGTCGCCCCCTGCTTGCTCCCATCGCTGTTGACGCTATCATCGAGGCGTAGCTGGGGCAGTGGCGGCATCGAGCCGACTAATTCGGGATTGATTTTTCTTAAATTAAATTGACAATCAATGCCGGTCCAAATGCCTGGTCGCTTGGCTTCGATCAAGGCATGACGCAATGAGCCTATGGCGCGGACGCCGTAGCGCGGCGCAAGAGGGAGGGCGGGGAAATGCTGAAAACGGACGCGGCGCTTTGGCCGCGGTGATGCTTCATCCTTTCGACGCCGCCCCGCGGACGGAGGCGGCGCGATGACCGCCCCCGAAACGCACCCCAAGCTGCGGCTTTCCGGAACCAATCTCGAACGAGCCGCCGATCACAACCAGCGCGTCACGCTGCACGCCATCCGCGTCAACGGATCGCTGACGCGGGTCGAGCTTGCCGCGATCACCGGGCTCACCGCGCCGGCGATCGCCAACATCACCAAGCGCCTGCTCGCCGACGGCCTGATCGCCGAGGCCGGGCAGCGGCGCGGCGGGCGGGGCCAGCCGCCGACCAAGCTCGTCATCAATCGCGACGCGTGCCACTCGATCGGCGTGAACATCGATCGCGATCACATCACGATCGTCATCGTCGATTTCGCCGGTGAAACGCTCGCGCGGGTTTCCGAAGAGGTCGATTACGCACTGCCCGATCACGTCCGCTCGCTCTACGCGCGGTCGATCAAGGGCATGATGGAGGAAGCCGGCGTCAAGCGATCCAGCCTGGTGGGGCTGGGCGTCGCGGTGCCGGATGATCTTGGCCATGTCGATCTGCCCGGCCGTCCCGCCGCCTATGCCGAATGGGACGGCATCGACATGACGGAGCTGTTTTCCGAGCCGTTCGAGCTGCCCGTCTTCGTCGAAAACGATGCGGCGGCGGCGGCCATGGGCGAAATGCAGCTGGGGCTCGGCCAGAAGTTCGCCAGTTTCTTCTACGTGTTGATCTCTTCGGGTCTCGGCGGCGGCATGGTCGTCGATGGCGCCTATTTCCGCGGCGCCGACGGCCGATCGGGCGAGCTTGGCTTCATGCATGCGCCTTCGGGTAACGGCGGCGTCGTTCAGGTGCAGACGCTGGTATCGCTGTCGGGCCTCGCCAGCCATTTGAAGAGCCAGGGGTTGTCGCTGGCGGACGCGATCGGCGGCGACGCCCCCTCGCCCGCCGCGCAAGCCTGCGTCGCCGACTGGATCGAGCGCGCCGCCGAGCAGTTGGTGGTGCCGCTCGAAGCGGTGAACTGCCTGATCAACCCCAGCGTCGTGCTGGTCGGCGGCCGCTTGCCGAGCGCGCTGGTCGAGCGACTGGCCGAGCGCGCCCACGCCGTGCTGAAGGATAAAGCGGCCAATGTGCCGATCATCGCGCCGGTGATGCGCGCCGCGCTTTCGGTCGATTCTCCCGCGGTTGGCGCGGCGATCCTGCCGTTCAGCCATTATCTGTTGCCCAAGCCCGGCGCGCTGTGGAAAGCGCCGGCCAGCGGCAACGCCAGCGGCCGGACGATCCAGCCGGCCTGACATCGACCCATTCCAGGAGAGGACATCATGGATCGCAACAAATCGGCGGCGGGGGCCTTCGCGTCTGTCACCACGCTGTTCTTCGCCTGGGGCTTCATCACCTCGATCGTCGATCCGCTGGTCGCCGCGGTGAAGAGCATTTTCAGCCTCACCAATCTCGAGGCGCAGGTTTCGACCTTCGCCTTTTTCATCGCCTACGGAATCGTTTCGATTCCCGCCGCCATCCTGGTCTCTCGCCTGCGCGCGGTGCCGTCGATCATCCTCGCCATCTCGATGATGGTGGCGGCGTGCATCATCATGCTGCTGGGCGCGAATGCCGCGGCCTATGTCGGCGTGCTGATCGGCCTGTTCGTTATGGCGAGCGGCATCACGATCCTGCAGGTCGCGGCAAACCCGCTGGCTGCCGCGCTCGGTCCGCCGGAACGCAGCCATTTCCGCCTGACGTTGAGCCAGGCGTTCAACTCACTCGGCACCGTGCTCGGGCCTCTGCTCGGCGCCAGCCTGCTGCTCCGCGGGATCGACGTAAAGGAAGGCGTGGCATTGAGCGACGCGGCGCGCCATTCGGCGCTTGGCTCGATCGACACCAGCTTTCAGATCATCGCCGTGCTGCTGGCCATACTCGGCGGTTTCATCTGGCTTGTTCGTCGCCGCATCACGGCGGCGGCGCCGCCGCTGGCGACCGCCCATGGCTTCGCTGAAACGATGGGCCAGGTGGCCGGCGCCCGCTGGGCGCTGCTCGGCGGCCTCGCGATCTTCCTCTATGTCGGCGCAGAGGTCTCGATCGGCAGCCAGATGGCGCTGTTTCTCAACAGCGGCTCGATCTGGGACATTCCGTTGCAGCAGGCCGGGTTCTACGTCAGCCTCTATTGGGGCGGCGCGATGGTGGGCCGGTTCATCGGCTCGGCATTGCTGACTCGTTTTCCCGCGTATCGGCTGCTTGCCGTCAACACCGCGATCGCCGCGTTGCTCTGCCTGTTCGTCGTGCTGACACGCGGCGTGCCGGCTGGTTACGCGGCGCTCGCCATCGGGCTGTTCAATTCGATCATGTTCCCGGTGATCTTCACCCTCACGCTCGAACGCTCGACCGCGAGCACAGAGGCGACATCGGGCTTCCTGTGCATGTCGATCATCGGCGGCGCGCTGGTCCCCCTGCTGGTCGGCAAGGTGGCCGACATCAGCGATTACGCCACCGCGCTGGCGGTGCCGTTGGTGTGCTACGTCGTGCTGTTCCTCTTCGCGCTGGGCGCCGGCCGCGCGCCGACGCACGCCGCCGGGGTGGACGCGGGGCCGACGCTGCACTGATCCGGTTGGGCGGGCGCTATTGCAGCGCCCGCACCGC
>JBQCEK010000094.1:0-2755 GCA_051960335.1 Sphingomonas sp. | reverse complement strand
GGCCCCCGACGGTCCGCGCGAACCGTACAAGTCGGAGTATCGCACGGCGCCGCATGCCGCGGTGTTTCCGTTCGGCCAAGGGCTTACCTATGGGAAGATCGACTATGCCGATCTTAACCTGTCGGCCGATAGCCTGCCGTGGTCGGGCTCGATCCAGATCAGCGCGCGATTGACCAACAGCGGGAACCGGGCGGCGACCGAGGTTGCGCAGCTCTACATCCACGATCGCGTCGCCAGCCTGACACGGCCGATCCGCCAGCTGAAGGCGTTCCGCAAGGTGACAATCGCGCCCGGCGCGAGCGAAACCGTTCGCTTCACGCTCGATCGGTCCGACCTCGAATTTCTCGGCCGCGACCTCAAGCCCACGGTGGAGCCGGGCACATTCGACGTGTGGATCGCCCCCTCCGCGCAAGCCGAAGGCGCGCACGGGGCATTCGACCTGCTAGCGCCGTGACGGGTCACCAACCGCCAGTTTCATCGGAACGACCTTACTGAGCCGGGAAACGCCGGTCGCGTTGAACGCCTCAACCGCGACATAATAGTTCGGCTCGACGTTCAGCGATCGCAGGTCGCGCTTGCCGGTCGGCCCGGCGGGCAAATCGTCCGCGAATATCTGGTAGGTTTGCGTCAACCGGTCGGGCGTCAGGCCCCAGCGCACATTGTAGCCGATCGCGCCCGCGACCTTGTTCCACGTCACCTGCGCATCGCGCCGGTCCGCATCGCGATTGGCGACGACATCGTCCGGCTGGGCGGGCGCCGCGCCATCGGCATTGCCGAACACCCGAAGGTCGCTGATCGCCAGCGTCGCCGCGCCGACATGCCCGTGGACGTAGCGCACATAGCGGGCGCGCACTGGCCGGGGCAGCTCGAAATAGGCGTTGGGGCGATCGCGCCGATCAGGCCCGGTCGCGGCGAGAGGCAGCCAATGCGAACCGTCGGTCGAATATTGCAGCTTGAACTCGGTATAGATGTCGGGCGCGTCGCCATCGAAGCGGTTCGATTTGTAATCGGCATAATCGACTTGCACCGCGCGCAGCGTATCGACGCTGCCAAGATCGAGCGTCAGCGTCTGGCCGGGCTCGTTCTTCGCGGCGACCCAGAAGGTGCGGGGATTTTCGTCGGTGACGCGATCGGCGGCAAAATCGCCGAGAGTCGAGGAAGCCGTCGCCTTCGCGCGATAAGAGAGCAGCATCCAGCCGGTGAACGTATCCTCGAGGTTGTCGATCTTGTGATCGGGCACATAATGCGGGAAATCGCCGAAGCGCGTGGAGGTGATCATTTCCCCGTCGGCGGTGAATTGGGTGGGGAACATCGCGATGCGTCGTTCGAATGCCCAGTTGTTGCCGACCCACGGCGTGCCGGTGTTCCACCAGTTGCCGTGATTGTCCTCGAAGGTCGAGCCGTGGCCCGCCCCTTCCACGAAGCCGCCGGGTTTGTAGGAAACGGGGTTCCACGGCGCATAGGTGAACGGCCCGAGCGGCTTATCCGACACATAGGTGCCGTTCCCATAGACGTTGAACTCGGTTCCGGGCGCCGCGTATTGCAGATAATAACGGCCGTTCACCTTCGTCATCCAAGCGCCTTCGATGAACGGCGGCATATCCTGGCCGGCGGCGTTCTTGCCGTCATGGTCCTGGCCGAAGCGCTCCCACCCGTGAATATCGGGATGGAGGGTGAACATCGGGACGGGGTGCCCCTCATAGGTCATGGTGCCGTTGTCGTGGAACGCGACCTTGATGCCATAGATCGGAAAGAAGGCGTTGGAATCCCAATACAGATACCACTGGCCGTCATCATCCTTGAACAAGGCGGGATCCCACGGGCCCGGCGGGATCTTGCTTGAAAAGGCATCGGGCGATTGCCCGGCCGGGACGGCGTCGGGCAGTGTCGGCGTCAGGCGCGTGAGGAAATCGAGTTTACCGGTTTCCGGCGCCGTGCTTTCGAGGATCGCTTCGGGCTCCATCGTCGCCGGCATCAGGATCAGCCGACGATCGCCGTCCGCCCACGCCGCCGGCGCGACCACCGAATGGAACGGCCATCGGCTGGGTTTGATGAACTTCCAATGGATCAGATCGGTCGAGCGCCAATAGCCGTCGGCCAGCGTCTCGAACATATAGAAAGCGCCTTTGAACCGCACCACCGCCGGATCAGCGCCGGTCCGGTATGAAATGCGTTCGTTCAACTGCTCGAAATTGTAGCGATAATCGATGTCGATCGGGTTGGCGTAGGTCGTCTGTTCCGCCCGCCCATTCCCGGCGGCGATCATTGCGGTGAGCGATGCCAAGGCGATACCAACTGGACGTTTCACGGCGAGACCTTCCCCCTAAAAGCGCGGCGCTTTGTGTGCCGGCCGCGTTATCCGCATCAGGCCACCGGTCGCCGATATGGCACCACGGGGGACAGCGCTGCAGACTCAGCTGTGACGGGCGACGAAACCGCTGGAACGGGGGCAACGATACCGGCCCATGAAACCGGTTTCAAGAAGCGTTGTCGAACGGGCGGCGGCGATAGGCGGGGCGGGGCTGCCTGCTGGCGATCGGGGCCATGAAAAAGGGCGGCGCCTTTGCGGCACCGCCCTTTTCGTATCCGGTGGCGAGGCTTTGGATCGCTTGCGGCAATCCAAAGCCGTCCGCGGCCTAGCGCTTCGAGAACTGGAAGCTGCGGCGTGCCTTGGCCTTGCCGTACTTCTTGCGCTCGACCGCGCGGCTGTCGCGGGTGAGGAAGCCAGCCGCCTTGACCGGCGCGCGAAGCACCG
>JBQCEK010000093.1:0-3724 GCA_051960335.1 Sphingomonas sp. | reverse complement strand
TCAGCCGTGCGCTCGCCTCAAGGCGGCGGTTCGCCCGGGGTGCAACCCAAATGGATGTAAAAAAGCGAGATTATCGCAAAGGTCCTTGCCGAGCGCTTCCCAGCGGCATTATTCAGCCAACTTGGTTTTACGTTTGAAGGTTTCTGGGGGCATATGAAGAAATCGGCGCTGGCAACACTTCCCTTATTGGTTCTGGTCAGCGCCTGTGGCGGTGGTGGGGGTTCAAGCGGAAGTGGCGGGATAACCGTCACGCCCGCTCCTTCGCCCACACCTGCGCCGACCCCGACACCCACACCTGCGCCGACACCTACACCTACACCTACACCTACACCTACACCTACACCTACACCGACCTCTCTTCCTGTGTCTTCTCCGATCCCTGCCGATGGCAATTGGTCCACCTTGCAGGGTGACCCTGGACATACCGGCTATGTGGCGGCCAGTTTCTCGACCGCGAACTTCTCCGATGCTTGGACGATCACGACGCCCAACGCCCCTAGCGACGTTGCGGCACGCTCAGGCAGTGTGTTCTACAACGTCCAGGGATCGGACGGACATATTTACACCCAAGCCGTTTCAACGTCGAACGGGTCTTCATTGTGGGGATTCGATCTGGGTAATAGCAACGTTTACCCCGGCACCCATCCATTCGGTCCGTCTTATGCGAACGGCCGGGTCGCATCTATGGCGCCAAACAATAGCTCTTCAGCCGCTCCTTTACAGGTTATCAACGCGACCACCGGCGGGTATGTCAGCACGCCTACCTATGACGCCCAATTCAGTTCCGGCAGCGTCTTGACCCCCGTCGGAGACGAGTTGTTCTTCGCGTCCGGCTATTATGGCAATGTCGTGTTCGATGCCGATGCTGCGACGGGTAATAATTTGTGGCGAGCCGATCTGGCGGGTATGTATACCGGCAACGTCATGCAAGGTGAAAGTGTAGCTGTCGATCAGGACTATGTCTATTTCTTCAAGGGAGGAGCCGTATATATTCTGTCGAGAAGTGGAGTTTTGGAGCAGTCCATACAGAATCCGTTATTTTCACATAATGGATTAAGCTATTCTGGGGATTATGACGGAGCGCCAATCCTTGATGGAGCGGGGCGCATATTTACTTATACGGACAATTTTCAGATCGGCGATTCGCTCCCGATTGCTGCTTTCGCCCTAAACAACGACAAGCCGCTGTGGCGCACGGGCTATAGTTATACTGGTCAGCCCGCAGTTCACGGTAATCGGCTTTATGCCATTCGTTCGTCCAGCACGATCGTCGATCTGATCGATGTGTCGACTGGTCTGCTGGCCGGCTCGATCAACGTTGGCGGGACGGGCAACCTTACCAGCAATGTGGTGGTGACCAACGGGCATTTGTTCGTATCGAGTGCCAACACCACCTTTGCGGTCGATCTAACTAAGAGCAATTTCCCGGTCGTATGGAAAACCTCATACGGCGGCGATCTGGCCATTACGCCTGACGGCTACCTGATCATTTCCACCGCGACGGGGCTTCATGCCGTGAAGCTGAAATGATGGCTGCGGAATATGTTCGGCTGGATGGCAATGCGCGAAGGATTTGGTGCGGCGAGTGGGCATGGACGTTAGGTAAAGAGCGCACGCGTCGTATCCGGCGGAAGCCGCAGGGTGATGGACCTGCGACTTCACGAGGTCCAACCTTGCTGCAGCGACGGGTTACGTGGGCCGAGCCGAAAGCCGTCGAGCCCCTAAACCCGGTTGGCCGCGCTGAGCACAGCGCGGACGCTGGCGGTGGCGATGTCCGTGTCGAGCCCCACGCCGAACACCGTGCGCCCATCGACGGTGCGGCATTCGACATAGGCGGCCGCTTGCGCATCGGCGCCGTGGCCGATCGCATGTTCGCTGTAATCGACCACATCGAGCGAGGGGCCGGTGCTGTCGTGCAGGGCGGCGATGACGCCTGAGATCAGGCCGTTGCCACGGCCGGAGAGCGATCGCTCCTCGCCGTCGATCGCGACGCGGCCGACGAACAGCCGCTGGCCGGCGCTGCCGCTTTCCTCATAATCGCGCAGCACGAAGCGATCGTCGTCGCGGGGCAGGTAGGTCGCCTCGAACCGCCGCCAGATATCGGCGGCATCGAGCTCGCGGCTCGATTCGTCGGCCAGCGCCTGAACGTGGCGGCTGAAATCGGCCTGCAGCCGCTTGGGCAGCTTCAGGCCCTTGTCCTGCTCGATCACCCAGGCGACGCCGCCCTTGCCCGACTGCGAGTTGACGCGGATCACCGCTTCGTAATCGCGGCCGAGATCCTTGGGGTCGATCGGCAAATAGGGCACTTCCCAGAAATCGTCGTTGCGCGCTTCCTGCGCGGCGAAGCCCTTCTTGATTGCGTCCTGATGGCTGCCCGAAAAGGCGGTGAAGACGAGATCGCCGGCATAGGGCGTGCGCGGATGGACCGGCAGCTTGGTGCAATAAGTGACGGTGTTGACCACCGCGTCGATGTCCGAAAAGTCGAGGCCGGGGTTCAGCCCTTGCGTGTACATGTTGAGCGCGACCGTCACGAGATCGCAATTGCCGGTGCGCTCGCCATTGCCGAGCAGGCATCCCTCGACGCGGTCAGCCCCGGCCATCAAGCCAAGCTCGGCCGCGGCGACGCCGGTGCCGCGATCATTATGCGGGTGGAGCGAAATGACGACGCTGTCGCGATTGGGCACGTTGCGGCAGAACCATTCGATCTGGTCCGCATAGATATTGGGCGTCGCCGCCTCCACCGTCGCCGGCAGGTTGAGGATCAGCGGGCGATCCGGCGTCGGGCACAGCACATCCATTACCGCGGCGCAGACCTCCACCGAGAAATCGAGTTCCGCGGTGGAGAAGGTTTCCGGGCTATATTCGAAATGCCAGTCGGTATCGGGCTGCTTGGCGGCTTCGTCGCGGAGGATCTTCGCGCCCTCGACGGCGATCGCGCGCACTTCCTCGCGGCTCATGCCGAACACGATCTTGCGCCATGCCGGCGACACCGCGTTGTAGAGATGGACGATCGCCCGCTTTGCGCCGACCAGGCTCTGGAAGGTCGTCTCGATCAGGTCACGGCGCGACTGCGTGAGCACCTGCACGGTCACGTCGTCGGGAATGGCGCCCGATTGCACCAGGCCGGCGATGAAGTCGAACTCGGTCGCCCCGGCGGACGGGAAACCGATCTCGATCTCCTTCAGGCCCACCTTGACCAGCAGATCGAAGAAGCGCTGCTTGCGCTCGGCGTCCATCGGATCGATTAACGCCTGATTGCCGTCGCGCATGTCGGTGGACAGCCAGCGCGGCGGCCTGGTGATGGTTCGGCTCGGCCACTGGCGATCGGGCAGATCGACCTGGGGGAAGGGGCGGTATTTCTGGGCAGGATTACGCAGCATTTCGGGTCTCGCGGCTCGGCTTGGCGGTCGGGTCGGATTGGCCCTTAGGCGGATCGCGCACACCTGTCGGCGCGCGGCGAGGGTCGCGCCTAAGGGCGCGTAAGTCGAAGCAGCGAGAGGCCAAGCGCCTGCGTCATGCCGCGTCCTTAGCGTCTGCGCCGGCGCCCTGTCCAGCACGATTGTTGCATTTCAGGTGGACAGCAAGACATTTTCAGCCGTCGAACAGAGCGTCTATCGGGCTTTTCGGCAGGAACCACAGCAGTGCCACAAGCCCCGCGCAGGCGATCCCCAGCCACGGCGAGACGAACGCCAGCGGGATGCCCGCCAGATAAATCACCGTTGCT
>JBQCEK010000092.1:0-2792 GCA_051960335.1 Sphingomonas sp. | reverse complement strand
TTACAACGACCGAACGCGCGCATTTTCGGCATCATGGTTTCCGTTTAGAGCGTGGTGCGAACGTTGACGTAGAGATAGCGGCCATACGGATTGTAGAGCGACGCGAAATAGCCGTCCGGGCTAAGCGGGGGCGCCTTATCGAAAAGGTTTCGCGCGCCGAGCCGGAACTGAAACTGTCGTTCGCCCCTTTTTCCCACTGTCACCTGGCCGTAGAGGTTGACCGTAAGCTGGTCGTTGACCACCCACGGATTGCCGTCGTCATCAACCAGATCGGTATCATCGACGGAGCCGGTATATTGCGTGAAGGCGCCGACCTGGAACTGATCGAGGCTCCACGTCACGCTCCCCGATGCCTTCCAGCGGGGCTTGCCATTCTGCCTGACGAGGTTGCCGCCGCCACTGATATACGTCCCGGCGTTGATCGTGCCGGCGTCGCGCGCAGCCATCAGAGCCGCGACATCCGGTGAGGGCAACTGGTAATATTTGCGCAGATAAGCTGCATCCAGATCAACCGAGAAATTGCCGATAGCCGTATGGCGAAGCTGCCAATGGGCGCCCAAGTCGATCCCCGAAGCGTGCTGGGGCAGCAAATTGCGGTAGATGTCCTTGACGTAGAGAATCTGGCCTACCGGATCGATGCCGGTGCCGGCGAATTCCTTGATGTCATCGGCGGTTGGATCGGCACGGACGACATTGGGATTGCTGCTGCCCTGGAGACGCAGCAGATAATCCTCGATCACAGCGTTATTGGCGCCGAACAGGCCGACGATGCCCGTTTGATGCACGTCCCAATAGTCCGCTGTGATCGTCACATGGCCGAAGCGCGACGGGACGAACTTCGGTTGGAGGACGATACCTGCCGTCCAGGTACGTGATTCCTCTGGCTTCAGGTCGGGGTTTCCGGCCCGTTGCGAGGTGACCGAATAGCTCTCGCTGCATTGGTCGAATCCCGTGATCCGGCCGGCGCGCAATTCGGCCTCACATCGCACCCAATCGGTTTGCGAATTGGACCGTGTCACCAGCGTCGCGTTAACCTGCTCAAGGTTCGGGGCCTTGAATCCCTCGGAATAGGAGCCGCGCAGGCGTAATCCATCGACGATATCCCAGGATCCCGCGATCTTGGGCTTCGCCACCGAGCCCACGTCGCTGTAATGCTCGAACCGTCCGGCAAGCTGCAACTCGATGTCACGCGCCAACGGCACGCCCATCTCGGGCGAAATCACCGGCACGGCAAGTTCGGCGTAAAGCGATTCGACGGTGCGGGCGCCGTGTGTATCGGGTGATGGGCTAGTTCCGACTAGATCGCCACCATAGGTGACGCCCGTCACCATGTCCGTGAACGTGGTGGTGCCATCGACGCGCGGGTCGCGATTGTCATCCTGAGTCTCGCGGCGCACCTCACCGCCGATGGCAAGGCCCAGGTCGCCTCCGGGAAGGCTCAGCAGATCACCGCGATTGGCTTTGATATCCCATGAGGCAAGGGTTGAGGTCGAAATGCGATTGGACCAAATCTTCATCGCATCGATCGACGACTGGCTGCTTCTGGTGGCGTCGGCCAAGCTTGGATCATCAAGATTGGCGCCGTTGAACGGGTCATACGCGTCGGGCGTTGACAGGGCGAGCTGCTGCTGCACCAGCGTTGCGCTCAGGCCCTGCGAGCGATCGTGGACGCGCGCCTCGGAATAGAGACCGGCAGATTCGAACTTGAAGCCAGCAAGCGTCCAGCGGAGACCGCCGAGCAGTCGGTATTCGCTATTTTTGACAATAACGAGATTATCGCCGGTATCGGAAAAATTGTAGCTCCGCAGTGTGACCGGCAGGCCGGAGGCGGGAACGTTGGTCAGCCCCGGCAAACGATTGGGATTGATCGATCCGTCGGCGAAGGTGGCCGGGCCGAATGGATTGTAATAATTGCCCGCCGGAATGGTGATCGGCGTCGAGCTGAGGGTGTAGGATGAGGTCTGCCAGCTTCGCGTGCGGGCCAGATAAAGGCCGGCCTCGCCAAACAGCTCCAGTCCGGGTGTCAGCTGATAATGTCCGGTAGCGTAGATATTGCCGCGATCGACCTCTGGCATGATCGTCTGATTGGACGCAGCGGTGTTGTCATAGCGAAGATTCCGATCCGCGCCCGAGGTCGAGATCGAGCCGTCGTCGATGCAGATGCCATTCGGCAAGCTGGACAGGCAACCGGGATTGGTCTGCGGCTGGATGTGGAAATAGCCGCCAGTCGACGTGATCAGCGAACCGTTCTGACGCACCCCGCCTTTGGCGCCAGGGACCTGGAAATATCCCCACGGAGTTGTGCTTGACCGACCGTCGAGCGACGTTGCGTCGGCAAAATCAGTATCAGCGAACAGCGCGCGCTTGTCGTCCGACGCCGTATAGTCCTGGTCCGCTGCACGCAGCATCGATCGGTGGGTGAAATCGCCGAACAGCGTAATGTTGCCGTTGCCATGAGCGAAATCGAAGCCGGTGATACCGTTGACACTTGCTTCATGCATGCCGGTGCCTTGGGCAAGTCCGTATTGAGCGTCGAGGCTGGCGCCGTGATAGTCCTTTTGCAGGACGGCGTTGACCACGCCGGCAACAGCGTCTGAGCCGTAAATCGCCGCCGCTCCGTCGCGCAGCACTTCCATGCGCTGAATACCCGCCACCGGAATCGCGTTGGTGTTGTAGGTCAGCACCGGCACCAGGTTGTCGTCAGCGCGACTGGTCGGATGCGTGACGACGCGACGGCCGTCGATCAGCACCAGCGTGTTGCCAACGCCAAGGTTGCGCAGGTTGACCGAGCC
>JBQCEK010000091.1:0-3243 GCA_051960335.1 Sphingomonas sp. | reverse complement strand
AGCCCGCATCCCTCGGCGCCCTCGGCAACCGCGGCCCGCGCGTCGGCCAGCGAACCGAGATTGGCAACCACCTCGATCCGCGCGCCGTCGCTGGTCTCGGCGCGGTCGTGGGCATGAGCTTGGGCGGTTTGCCGGCGGGTTGCGGCCGCAGCGGCGGCGGCGCGCGCGTCGTCGAGGCTTTTCTTGTCGGGAGCGATTCGCAGCGTGTCGCCGGCGAGGATCAGATCGGTGCCATCGTCGATCAGCGCCAGCGCCGGGCCGAGAGCGGCGAGCAGCGGTAATCCGATCCCGGCGGCAATGATCGCGACATGCGATGTTGCGCCGCCGTCCGCGGTGGCGATCCCGGCGAGCCCGGTATCGGCAAGCGCCATCAGCTGCGACGGATAAATCGTCTCGGCGACAAGGATCGCGCCGGCCGGCGGGCTTGGCGGCTCGGCCGCGGCGCCAAGCAACGCGATCAGGACGCGACGTTCCAGATCGGCGAAATCGTCGATGCGCGCGGCAAATCGCGGATCGCTGGCCTCGCGCAGCGGCGCGGCGGCGCTTATGATCGCTTGGCGCCAGGCGAAACCGGCGCTTTTGCCGGCAACGATCGCCGCATCGGCTATGCCGCCGAGCGTTGGATCATCGAGCAGCGCCAGATGCGCGGCGGCGATTTCTCCGGCAGCGCCGTCGGCGGCCGCTTCGCGCTCCAGCGCATCTCGCACTGTGCTTTTGGCGCGATCGAGCGCGGCGCGTTCGGCGACGGGATCGGCGCCGGCCTCGGGCACCGTGATCGCTTCGGCGCGCAACCGGAATGCCGGGCCGATCGCCATGCCCGGCGCGGCGATCACGCCGGTCAGCACATCGGGCAGGGTGGGCGGCGCTGCAACCGGAGCGGCGGCTTCCGCTACGGGCAGCAACTCGCCCATGCCGCTGGCGATCAGATCGGCGATCGAGGTGGCGGCGCGTTCGGCGTCCGGCCCGGTCGCGCGGATCGTGATCGGCGCGCCGTGGCCAAGCGCCAGCCCCAGCATCGCCACGGCGGAACGGGCCGAAGCGGCGCGGCCATCGTTGGTGAGGATTTCGCTATCGGCCTCATGCTCGCTGGCGAGCTTGGCGATCCGGCCGGCGGGCCGGGCATGAAGCCCCTGCGCGAGCGGCAGGCGAAGGCGCTGCTCGGCGGTGGGGCCTGCCTGCACACTCGTCGCGCCGGCGCGGGCAACGGACTCGAGCTTCATCAGCGGCGCGCCGATCACAACCGCGCCCTCATCGGCGCGCGCGGCGATGCGGAATGCCTCGCCGTTGGTGACAATCACGGGCGTGACCAAACTGCGCGCTGTCCGCGCCAGCCGATCGAGATCGAACGCGACCAGCGTCTCTCCCGCCGCGACCCGCTGGCCCTCCGCCACATGCAGGGTGAAACCCGCGCCGCCCAGGCCGACGGTGTCGAGCCCGATGTGCATCAGCAGCACCGGCCCGCTGTCGAGCGCCAGCGTGACTGCATGGCCGCCAGGGTGCGCAGTGACGATCGTTCCTCCGCCGGGCGCGATGAGCCGGCCCTCGATCGGATCGATCGCCAGGCCGTCGCCCAGCATCCGCTCGGCGAACACCGGATCGGGCACCGCATCCAGCGGCGTCGCCCATCCTGCGAGCGGACTGGCGATCTCGATCGTCATTGGTCGAGCGTCAGCCTGTCGAGCACCCAGAACGGATCGGGCCCGGCCTGCGTGAAGGTCATACACAGATCGTGCGCGCCCTGCTGTGGCGGAATCGTCGCGGACACAGTGGCGTCGCCCGACGTGCGCGTCGCCGATGCCAGCGGCACCGTGGCGATCACCGTGCCGTCGCACCCGTCGCGCCGCACCTTCAATTCGCCCGCCGCTGTCGCCGGCTTTTCGAACACGATCTTCTTGATGTCGTCGCCGATCGCGAAGTTGAACGGCTGGCGGCCGACCGTCGCGGTGATCCGGGTCACGCCGTCAAGTGGCGCACCCCGCCAGATCCAGCATGGATGCATGATATCCGCCCAATGCACCTTGCGCACGCCGTTGGTCGGGCCATCGTCCTCCAGCCGCAGCGGGATCGAGTTGCTGCACAGCTCCATCTCGCTCGCGCTGCGTGTCCGCAGCAGATCGGGCGTGATCCGCCAGCGCTGCGGCGTGCCCAGCGCGCCATCGTCCGCGAACGCCTGTGCCATCAGCGGCGTCCCCGGTGAAAGCGTCAGCGGTTGCTCATATGCCGGCGATCGCGGGGAGGGGGCGCTGCCGTCGGTCGTGTAGCGCAGCGTGCCGATCCCCGCCGGCTGGCGCAGCGCGGCCGTCACCGCGCGATCATTGCCACCAAAGCGCGCCTCGGCGTTGAGCGGCGTCGTGTCATAGCCAAAGCCCATCCGCTGCCAGCGCGCCATCGCCGTCACCAGCCGCGCCGAAAAATCCGGCCAGTCCTTCGTCGGGTTGCGCCACGCCAGCTCGGCGAGCACGGCGGCGCGGGGCCAGATCATGCGATCGGCATAGGCCGTGGTGCGGACGTGCTCGGTCCATAGATTGACCTGCATGCCCAGCAGGTGCCGGCGCTGGTCGCTGGTCAGTTGGGCGGGCGCCGGATCGAAGTCGTACAGCTTCCGCCAATCGATGATTTCGCCGCGCCCCGGCGGCTCGTCGGATGAATCGCTCTGGCGATTGTCGAGATAGAAGATCGGCGCCGGCGCCAGGATCGCGTCGTGCCCGCTCTTGGCGGCGGTGATCGCGCCGTCGATGCCGTGCCACGACATCACCGTCGCATCGCCCGGCACTTGGCCCTCGAGAATCTCGTCCCAGCCGATCATCCGCCGGCCGTGCTTGTCGAGATAATCGCCGAGCCGCGCCATGAACCAGCCCTGCAGCGCGTTCTCGTCCTTGAGGCCGAGCTGCTTGATCTGCGCCTGGATCGCGGGGTTGGCCTTCCATTGATCCTTCACGGCCTCGTCGCCGCCGACATGGATGTAGCGGCCGGGGAACAGCGCCATCACCTCGTCGAGGACATGGTCGACGAACATCAGCGTGCCATCATCAGGGTTGAGCAGATTGGGCAGGATGCCCCATTGGCTGCTCGGCGTCCGGGGCGGATTGGGCACCGAGGCGAGCTTGGGATAGGCCGCCACCATCGCCGTCGCATGGCCGGGCATGTCGATCTCGGGCACGATCGTCACGTGGTGCGCGGTCGCGAACGCGACGACCTCGCGCACCTCGTCCTGCGTGTAGAAGCCGCCGTACGGCACGCCGT
>JBQCEK010000090.1:0-12286 GCA_051960335.1 Sphingomonas sp. | reverse complement strand
CGACCGGCAGCCACGGCGCGGCCGACGAAAAGCCAAGCGCCGGGGCTTCCGCCTGCCAAGGCAGCGGGGTTCGCGCGCCGTCTCGCGCCCGCGGCAGCGGCCAATTGGCGCTCGCTTCGGGGTCCTGAAGCCGATCGAACGGGATCGCGACCTGCGTGAGGCCCAGCTCCTCGCCGTAGTAAAGGAAGATGTTGCCGCGCAGGCAGGCGAGCAGCAGCATCTTCATCCGGCCGAACGCGACACGGTTCGCCTCGTCCGCCCAGCGCGACACCGCACGCGGAGCATCATGGTTTTCAAACGCCCAGCTGGGCCAGCCGATGCCGCCATCCTCCGGCCACTGCGCGATGGCGGCGGCGACGAGCGCCGGGGTGAGCCGATCAGCGTAGAGGAAATCGAAGCTGTAGGCGCTGTTCAGCCGGCCGGCGGAGGTGAACAGCTTCATCTCGCGGTCGCTGTCGGCGCCGCCGATTTCCCCGACGGTGAAGCGGCCGCCAAAGCTGTCGAGCAATGACCGGACGCGCTCGAGAAAAGCGGGAATGTCGCGGTGGCTCTGGTTGTAGAGATGCAGCTGATAATCGAACGGGCGACTGCGCGGCGCACCGGTATCGGGCGCGGGCGGATTATCGGTCAACGCCGGATCGTGCATCGCGAAGTTGATCGCATCGAGGCGGAACCCATCGACGCCGCGCGCCAGCCAGAAGCGCGCGGTATCGAGCAGCGCTTCCTGAACGCGGGGGTGATGGACGTTCAGCTGCGGCTGCGCGCTGAGGAAATTGTGCAGATAATATTGGCCGCGGCGCGCATCCCAGGTCCAGGCCGGGCCGCCGAAGACGGACTGCCAGTTGCTCGGCGGGCTGCCGTCCGGCTTGGCATCAGCCCAGACGTACCAATCGGCGCGATCACCGTCGCGCGCGGCGCGGCTGTCGATGAACCACGGGTGCTCGTCCGAGGTGTGCGACCAGACCTGATCGATGATCACCTTGAGCCCCAGCGAATGCGCGCGGGCGATCAGCGCGTCGAAATCGGCCAGCGTGCCGAAGATGGGATCGACATCGCAGTAATCGGCGATGTCATAACCGAAATCGGCCATCGGCGAGGTGAAAAAGGGCGACAGCCAGATCGCGTCGACGCCGAGCGCGGCGACATAATCAAGCCGGGCAGTGATGCCGGGCAAATCGCCGATCCCGTCGCCGTTCGAATCGGCGAAGCTGCGCGGATAGATTTGATAGATCGCCGCACCGCGCCACCAATCGGTGGCGGCGGCCGCGACGACGGGCGCTTGTTCGTTCAAGAGGGATTCCTTGCGGCACAAATGGCATAGCCGAACGGGGCGAGCGAAACCTTGAGGCTACCCGGTGCGCTGGCTTGAACGGCGCACGCCGATCCGGCGAGCGTGTCGAACGATGTGGAGCGCGCCTCGACCTCGACATTGGCGTCGATCGCCGTCGCCGAGGTGTTGAACGCGATCAGATATTCAGCGCCGGTGGCGGGATCGAAGCGCGAAACGGCGAACAGCCCCGGCTTGTCGCTGGCGAAGCGGATCAGCTGGCGACCGCGGGTGAGCGCCGGATGGCTGGTGCGCAGCCGCGCCAGCGCGGCGATTTCGCGGAACAGCGGATTGCTCTCGCCGAAATTCGCCTCAGCGGTGCTGCCGCTCGATCCGATCAGCGGATCGGCGTTGTACGAGGCGACCTTGCTCGCGAACATATCCTGCCGCGCGTCCTGATCGCCGCCGACGCCGGCGAAACCCTGTTCGTCGCCCGAATAGATGGTCGGCACGCCGCGCAGGCTGAGCAGCATCGCGTGCGCCAGCAGATCACGCTTCAGAATTTCGTCGGGCGAGGCGCTGGGCAGGGCCTTGCGAAGGAACATGCCAATCCGCCCGGCATCGTGATTGCCGAGGAAGGTGGGCAGCGTCATCGCCGCATCCGCGCCGCCTTCGTACAGCGGATCGGCGGCGAACAGGCGGGCGAGTTCGTCGGTGCCGGCCCGGCCTTCGACGACGTCGTTGACCGCGCGGGCGAAGGCGAAATCGAGCACGGCGGGAATGCCCTCGGTACGGGTGTGTTCGGCGAGCCGAGCGGGATCCATGTCGCCGGTCGCGACTTCGCCGAAGATATGGAAATTCGGGATGCCGCGCGCGTGCGCCCGCGCCTCGATCGCCGGCACGAAGGCGCGCCAGAAGGCCGAATTGACATGCTGCTCGGTATCGATGCGAAAGCCGTCGATGCCGAAATCGTCGATCCAGCGGCCAAAAATGTCGATGAAGCCGTCAATCACGCGCGGATTTTCGGTCATCAGATCGTCGAGCCCGGCGAAATCACCCATCGTCGAGCTCTCGCCCTTGAACGTGGAGTCGCCGCGATTGTGATAATAGATCGGATCGTTGAGCCAATCGGGCGTCTTGGCGTGGGCCTCGCCCTTCGGAATGTACACCTGATAGGCGTAGTTCGGGTTGGTGAGCTTGGCGAAATTGGTGGCGGTTCCCACCTGATCGCCGGCAAAACCGGCATTGATCGGCTTGCCGTCGAGACCGCCGAGGCGCTGATACGGATAATCGGCGCGGCTGCGATAGGCGCAGCCGTCCTTCGGGCAATCGCGATACTGGATGACGTCCGCGGTGTGGTTCACCACGATATCCATGTAAACCTTCATGCCGCGGGCATGGGCGGCATCGACCAGCGCCTTGAAATCGGCGTTGGTGCCGAAATGCGGATCGACCCGCGTGAAATCGGTGATCCAATAGCCGTGATAGCCCGCGGATTCGTGCCCCGGCGGGCCCTGAACGGGCTTGTTCTTGAAGATCGGGCCGACCCACAGCGCCGTCACGCCGAGATCCTGGAGATAGCCGAGCCGATCGGTCAGCCCCTTGAGGTCGCCGCCGTGATAGAAGCCCTTGTCGGTCGGATCGTAACCGGTGTGCAGCCGATCGCCTGTCAGACCACCGCGATCGTTCGCGGGGTCGCCATTCTCGAAGCGATCGGGCAGCAGGAAATAGATCACCTCATCCTGGGGCAGGCGGGCGCGAAGATTATCGACCGGCGCGGCAGCGGCCGCCGGCGCCAGCGCGGCGATCAGGGATGCCCCGATCAGCATCGTCGTTCGGAACATGCCATGCCTCCCCGTGAGCGAGCGCGATTGCTTATCGCTTTAGGCGCCCGTCGAGCGCGTTGTGAATTTCACCATCCCGGAATCCAAGCTACCGGCATACGTATTCAAGCGTTTTTGCGGCCTGCTTTCCCCCGCCGCGCATTCGCGCTAGTCATTTCCCCATAGCGCGCCATCGGCGGCACGAGGGGATCATTTTCGGCATGTCGGTTCCAGACAAGCCCACATCGTTCGATATCGCCGCGCTCGCCGGGGTTTCGCAGCCGACCGTATCGCGCGCGCTGCGCGGCGATCGGGCAGTGAACGAGGCCACGCGCAAGCGGATCGAGGCGATCGCGCGCCAGCTGAACTACACCGTCGACAAGAACGCGTCGTCGCTGCGGCGCGGGCAAAGCAACACGCTGGCGCTGCTGTTTTTCGAGGATACCGCGCCGGACGGTTCGGCGATCAACCCGTTTTTCCTATCGATGCTCGAATCGATCCTGCGCACCTGCGCCGGGCGGGGATACGATCTGTTGACGTCGTTCCAGCAGCTCTCGGCCGATTGGCACGTCGATTATGAGGACAGCCGCAAGGCCGATGGGATCATCCTGCTCGGCTATGGCGATTATGAACTCTATCGCGCGCGGCTGGGCCAGTTGCGATCGCAAGGCACGCATTTCGTTCGTTGGGGATCGGTCGAGGCGGATAGCGACGGTGCGACGATCGGATGCGACAATTTCGCCGGCGGCGAGGCCGCGGCGCGCCATCTGATCGATCAGGGGCGCAAGCGGATCGCCTTCCTGGGGGACGCATCGGGCCATTACCCGGAGTTTCGCGAGCGATATCGCGGCATGTGCGCGGCGCTGGATCAGGCCGGGCACCCGATCGATCCAGCGCTGCAGATCGATGCGCTGACGCTGGAGGAATCGGGCCATGAGGCGGCCCGCCAATTGCTCGCCACCGGCCAGCAATTCGACGCCGTATTTGCCGCATCGGACATGATCGCGATCGGCGCGATGCGGGCGTTTCAGGAGGCCGGGCGAACGATCCCGCACGATATCGCGCTGGTCGGGTTCGACGATATTCCCGCAGCGAGCCTGAGCCATCCGCCATTGACCACGGTGGCGCAGGATTACCGGCGTGCGGGCGAAATGCTGGTCGACACGCTGATCCGCCGGATCGGCGGCAAGCCGACCGACACCACGCTGCTGGCGCCGCACCTGATCGTCCGAAGATCGAGCTGAGCGGGCCGGGGTCGATTCAGCGACGCTGAAAACGAGTCTAGCCCGTGCGTGCGGCGCAGTGTTTGGCGATGAAATCGGCCTGGCTGGGCATTCGGCTCGCCTCGCGGCGATAGAGCAGGGGGATCGTCTCCAGAAATTCCGCCAGGTCCGCAGGCGCGATCTGATCGGCGAGCGGATGATGGCCGGCGGGCTCGATCCCCTGGCCGGCAAACACCTGGAGCCAGCCGACTTCGGTGAACAATTCCTCATGCTCACGCACGATCGCGCCGCTGGCGGCGTACAGATCGATCTTGGCGCGCAGGGTTTCGGGCAGATCGATCGCGCGGCAGGCCTGCCAGAACGGCTCATCGCGGCGGTTCGCCCAATAATGCAGGATCAGGAAATCGCGGATTCGCTCGATCTCGAAATCGGTCTGGCGATTGTACTCGGCGCGTTCAGCCTCGCGAATCGTGCGGCCCGGCAAGAGCTTCAGCAGCCGAGAGATCGCCGACTGGATCATGTGGATGCTGGTCGATTCCAGTGGTTCCAGGAACCCGCTGGACAGGCCGATGGCGATGACGTTGCGGTTCCACGCCTGCTTGCGGCGCCCGGTGACGAAGCGGATTGGCCGCGGATCGGCGAGGGCGGGGCGATCGAGCCCGGCAAGCAGCGTGGCGGCGGCTTCGTCCTCGCTCCAGTGTGCGCTGCAATAGACCAGCCCATTGCCGGTCCGGTGCTGCAACGGGATTCGCCATTGCCAGCCCGCGGTCTTTGCCGTTGCGCGGGTATAGGGCGAAGGTGCCCCCTCGGCTTCGCTCGGCACGGCGAGCGCGCGGTCGCAGGGCAGCCAGTGGCTCCAGTCTTCATAGCCGGTGGCCAGCGTGCGCTCGATCAGCAGGCCGTGAAAGCCGGTGCAATCGATGAACAGATCGCCGGTGATGCGGTCGCCATTGGCCATGACGAGCGCCGATACGTCCCCGCTGGCGCTATCGCGGTCGACATGGGCGATGCGCCCTTCCGTCCGTTCGACGCCGCGCAATTCGGCGAATTTGCGCAGATAGGCGGCGTACAGCCCGGCATCGAAATGAAACGCATAGGGCATGTCGGGGATCGACTTGCCCGTGATCGGGCCGCCACGGTGCATTCGCCCGGCGCGCGCGGCGATTTCGTTGAGCGAATAGGCGTCGAGCGGTTGCGCCATGCCGAGCGCACGGCCGCGCAGCCAATAATGCTGGAACGCGATCAGGCCGACATCGCGGCCGATCGCGCCGAACGCGTGCATATAGGCGTGGCCGGGCCGCAGCCAATCGGCGAATTCGATGCCGAGCTTGAAGGTGCCGCCGGTTGCGCGAACGAAAGCGTCCTCATCCAGCCCGAGCGCCTGATTGTAGAGGCGAAGCTGTGGGATCGTGGCCTCGCCGACGCCGACCGTGCCGATTTCCTCCGATTCGATCAGCCGGATGCGGAACCCGGTTTCCAGGAAACGCGCCAGTGCGGCGGCGGTCATCCAGCCGGCGGTGCCGCCGCCGGCGATGACGATGGTGATCGGTGGCTGTTCGCTCATCGCGATGATCTATGCCCCAGGCTGACGTGCAAACAAAAGGGCCGCCGCCGCGCAAGCGACGACGGCCCCAGGGAACTGACCGGGAGGATCAGAACTTGTAGGTCAGCCCGACGTAATAATCGCGGCCGTAGCGCTGATAATCGATCACCTGACGCGGATCATTGTTCTGATAGGTGATGAACGGCCGATTGGTGAGGTTCTTGCCCTCCAGCAGGACCGACAGGCCCTTGAGCGAACCCGACTGGAATTCATAACCGATCTGCGCGTCGAGAATGCCTTCGGACTTGGCGTCGCGATAGGTTGGCGCGGCTGATAGGCCCGCTACCTCGCCGAGGAACGAAGAGCGGTAGCGATAAGAAGCGCGCAGCTGGAATCCGTGCTTCTCATAATAGACCTCGCCCGACCCGACCCATTTCGACAGGCCTGGCAGCGTGATCGCCTGCGTTGGGTTGCTGCCAAGCTTGATCGAGCTTTCCGTATAGGAGCCTGTCAGAAAAACGCCGAAGCCCGAAAGCGAATGCGATAGATTCTCGAACGGCAGCGACAAGGTTGCCTCCGTTCCGAGAAGATACCCGCGACCGTCGTTGTTGGGCGCTTTGACCAGCCCAATCGTATTGCCGTTCGCGACAACGGTTGCCTGATCGGCGGCCGAGAGTAGGCTTAGATACGGCGTAAAGTCGTACGCATAGCTCGCGCCGGAATCGATATAGTCGGTCAAATGCTTGAAGTAACCCGCCACTGCGAAGTAGCCGCCGTGTGCGAAGTACTTTTCTACCGACAAATCAACGTTCGTCGAATGATACGGCTTCAAATGAGTGTTGCCGCCAGTGATGCTGAAGGGGCTAAACTGCGGATCGTGCGATGCGTTGGCATTGGAGATGTTCGATGCGTTGACATCGATCTCCTGATTGACTCGCTCCTGATCGAGGCGCGGACGAACCATTGTTTCCGACGCGCCCATGCGGAGATAGAAGGCCGGCTCAAGCTCGACCGACATGGATGCGCTCGGCAACACGTCGGTATAGCGATAGCTGTCGCTCGCGGGGTTGATCGTAACGATCGGCACGTTGTTGACGAGATTGAAGCTCGATGTGCTGCCGTCCGAGCTCTGGTCGCTGTGAACGACCTGAACGCCAATCGATCCGGTCAGCTTCTTGCCGCCGGCATAGCCGTCGATGATCAGCTTGCCGTAACCGGTCCACACCTTCTCGGTGACGCTATTGTCCCGAACCAGCGACACCGGCCGGTTATCGTAAACCTGGTTGAAGAAGTTATTATAGAGATAGAGCGGGTTGATGCCGAGGACGCCGGGCACGCCGAGATAATCGAGCGGCACGTTTTCGCCCAGCAGCGCATCGGCAGGCACGGGGACCGACGTCGGCGTGCCGCTGGCGACGGTGCAATTCTGACCGCCGCCTGGGGGGCAGAGGAACTGCGAGGTGTAAGCACTGATCTTTTTGCGCTGTGAATAGTTGGCGCCGAACTGCCAGCCGTGGATTACGCTGTCGCCACCGAATTCGCCGTCAAGGTCGGCGCGCAGCGACTTCAGATCATCCTTGAACTTGGGCATGTTGAGAAAGCCCGACTGGATGACTGCGGTCGTTCCATTATAGCCCCAACCTTGCGGATCGGTGATCTGGAACAGCGAGGTGTCGGTATAGTCCAGCGTCGGCACGATATTGTAAGTGCCGTTCTTGTTCTGCGTCACAGTAACCGTGTCGCCGGGGCCGCTCTTATTATATCCCGTGCCGGTATAGGTTTCGAGCAGGAAGTCGGTGCGCGTTGCACGCGACCAGCTGCCGTCGATGGTCAGATGAGTTGTGTCAGTGATGTTGAAGACGTTGTTCCAGCCAACTGACCAGTTTTCCGCCTTGCGCTCGTTGTAATCGTTGCGTTGCACCGCGTGAACGTTGGAGAAGGTCTCCTGCGTATCAAACCCATCCACGGTTGTGAAGTTGCTGGTGTGGACCGCCGTTGCGTAGCCCGGGCTGGTCGGGTCATTGTTGACGCCGCCGTAGCCGAGCGGGAACTCAATGCCCTTCAGGCGCTGCTTTTCATCGAAGTGCGAATAAAGCACATCGAGGGTTGAATGGAACCGATCGCTCGGCTTCCACTCGACGGTGCCTACCGCGCCGTAGCGATTGAGCAGATTCGACTGCACATAAGGCTTGGCGCCGCCAAGCTCCAGATTGCCGTTAGCGTCGGTCGAATAGCCCCAGGCGTTGTAGCGCTCGTCTTGCGACGGGATCGATGAGGCCGAAACGCCCAGTGCGATGCCGAGCGTGTCGTCGGCGAATTGGCCGACATAAGTCGCTGACGCGCGATAGCCGTAGCGTGTGCCATCGGGCGTCAGTTTGTTGAGACCGTTCATCTCGCCGCGTGCGGACACCGAGAAGACCGACTTGGTGGTATCGAGCGGCCGAAGCATGCGCAGATCGACGGTGCCGGCGATGCCCGCCGCGATCAGGGACGCATCTGCCGATTTGTAGACGTTGACGTTCTTGAAGAATTCGGCCGGATACTGATCATATTCGACGCCGCGATTGTCGCCGACGGTGACCTGTTCGCGGCCGTTGAGCAGCGTGGTCGAGAAATCGGGGCCGAGACCGCGGATCGACAGGCGCTGGTCGCGACCTTCGAGGCGCTGCGCGGTGACGCCGGGCAGACGCGCGAGCGAATCGGCGATCGAGACGTCGGGCAGCTTGCCGATGTCTTCGGCCGAAACCGAATCGACGATCAGCGTGGAGTTGCGCTTGATGCGTGCCGATGAATCGAGCGACGCGCGCAGGCCGGTGACGACGATGTCCCCGCTGCCGGCCTGATCGGCATCCGCAGTCTGCTCGGTGGCCTGATCGGCATCCGCCGTCTGCTCGGTCGAAACCGCGGTGCTCGCGGCGGCGGCCGGCGCGGCGGTGTCGCTGGTTGGCTGCGTGCTCTGATCCTGCGCGAAGGCAGGTGCCGCCGCGATCAGCGCGAGGCCGCCAAGCGCGATTGCGCTGGCGTGCAGCGCCAGGCGCGTTCGAACGGAATATCCAGTCTGGTGGTGTGAAATCATCGGTGCCTCCCCTTGCGCGACATACGCTTAGTCGGCGCGGGTCTGGCCGCGCTCGATCTGTCACCGCCTTATGCCCGGCACCGTGATGGTGTGAAGTTTGCGACATACGTATTCACATAACCGTCATGTCGCGCGGCGGTGCGTTCGCGGCGCCGCTCAGGGGGCGCTGGCACTCGCCATCAGGAAAGTGTTGACCGTCAGCCGACCGCGCTCGACGTCGGCGACGAGCGCGGCGTCACGGGGAATGGAGGCGCAGTGCAGCGTATTGCTGCGATAGAGGATCGCCCGGTTGTAGAGCCCGTCATAACGCGCGATCCGATCGAAGATCGCGGTGCCGCCGTCGATATAGTCGGGCGGGGGCAGGCCCTCTCGACGGATATCGACGTCCAGCGCCTGGCGATAGGCGGGCAACCGTGCGGCATCGACCGTTTCGAACCCGGTCGACCGGTGGCGGAAAAACGCCGTGCCGCTGCGCTCGTCGCGCGACAGGAAGTGCAGTAACGCCAGCCGCTCCCTCTCCACGCCGTCGAAATGCGGGAGGCGCTGGATCGGCGCCAGCGCCGAGGGCGGGGTGGTGACCAGCGAGTAGAAAGCGTCGATCACGTCGAAGCCGGGCGATCCGAACACATCTGCGACGACCGGTTCGAGTGCGGCGAGCAGATCGCGCAGCATCGCCGGTGCCACCACAGCGCGGATGCCGGGATAGTGCGGACCGATCGGCGTGAAGGCCAGGAAGCCGGCATCATCGACGAAGCGCTGCGGATCGGGGGCGAAGCGATCGATCACCACCACCGGCTCGCGTTCGGCGCCGTGGTGGTGGACAGCGAGCGACCAGTTCATCGTCATCGTCACTGCCGCCAAACCGGGAAGCGGGCGACGGATGAGGGAAGCATGAAGATCATGGCCGGGCTGCTTGGCATGGCGCGCATTGTGGCGGCAATCCCCGTCGATTGCACGCCCGGCGCCTTTGACCGCAAGAACCGGGCAGCGCGATCGCTCTTGCTGACGTATCCGGCCAGCGACATGGATGGGACTTCCAAGGAGAGCGGCAATGCCCAATCACTCGACGACGATGCCATCGCCGGTCGGTCTGCTCACGCTGATCGCCAGCGACGCGGGGCTGCGGGCAGTATTGTGGGAAGACGATCGGCCCGGCCGCGTTCGGCTGGATGCCGCCGTCGATGCACCCGATCATCCCGTGCTGCGATGTGCCGAGCGGGAACTGCGCGACTATTTCGCGGGTGCGCGGCAGCGCTTCACCGTTGCGCTCGATCCCGTCGGCACCGTTTTCCAGCAAAAGGTCTGGGCGGCTTTGCTTACCATCCCGTTCGGCGAGACGCGCAGCTATGCCGAGATCGCCCGGCAGATCGGCCGGCCACAGGCGTCCCGTGCGGTCGGCGCGGCGAACGGCCGCAACCCGATTTCGATCATCGCGCCGTGCCACCGCGTGATCGGCGCGAACGGCGCGCTGACGGGCTTTGCCGGTGGCCTTGAGGCGAAGAAGTTTCTGCTCCGGCACGAACGGCAATGCCGCGCGAAGGCGGCATGAGGATTATTCCGCCGGCTTGCCGCCCGGATTCCACGCCGGCTTGAAATCGCTGTTGGCGAGCCATTCGGCCGGCGCGATCAGCGACTGGATCGCGCGCGTCATGAACGGCAGGTTGAGATTGGCGATCGTGTCGCTGGGCTGGTGATAGGTCGGCGTCACCGCCCAGCCCGAAACGGTGTGCGCAACGATGCCCTTCAGCGCCAGCGCGTAATTGTCCGATCGCTCGAAGAAATGCTGATCGGGATAGGGATCGCCCGTGACGAGCGCGCCATGCGCCTTGAGCGCGGCGCCCAGGTTCGAGCGATCGAAGCCCGTCATCATCATCGTGCCTGCGGGAAGCTTCGGATCCTGCGCGCCGATCATTTCAAATTCGACATTGGCGACGATCTGGTCGAGCGGGATCGGCGGATGCTCACCGAACCAGGTCGAGCCGAACTCGCCGATCTCCTCGCTGCCGTAGCAGACGAACAGGATGCTGCGTTTCGGGCGGTGGCCGGCGGCGAGCGCGTGGGCGAGCTCAAGCACCGCGGTGGTGCCCGAGGCATCGTCATTGGCGCCGTGCATGATCGTGCCGTCGGGCAGCACGCCGAGATGATCGAGGTGCGCGGTGAACAGCAGCGTGCCGGCCTCCGGGGCGCTGCCCTTGAGATAGCCGATCGCGTTGGTGGTGGTGTCGCGCTGCTGGGTCGTCGCGACGTCGAGCGTGACCGTCTTGCCGGCCTGCCTGGCAAGCGCGGCGACTTGATCGGCAGGCACGATCGCGACCGTGCCGCGCGTCTGGGGTGGCTGGCCGTCGAGATAGGTCGGCAGGCGTGGGCCACCGCCGAACATCGCGACCATTTTGTCCGTCGCGGCGGTCTGCGCGAGCAGCAGGAGCTTGACGTGCTTGGCCGAGGCAGCGCGGTAGAAGGCGATCGGATCGGCGTCGCTGGCGCTGACCAGCACGATGTCGCCGGTGGGAAGCGCAGCGGGATCGGCCGAAGTCGCGACCGCCAGCGTGCCCGCTACCGGCGCGCCCGAGCTCATCAGCAGCGTCGGCGTGATCGTTACGCCATCGACGGTGAGCCTCGCCGGCCGAGCGAGCTTTTCGCGGATTACCGTCGCGGTTTGCAAATAGGATTCCATGCCCGGCGCCTGGGCAAGGTTGTAGGACTGGAATTGCGAGGCGACATAGGCGGCAGCGATCGCCTCGTCGCGGGTCGCGCTGCCGCGACCCTGAAGGGCGTCGCTGGCGAGAAACGCTTCATGCGCGGCGACCCATTGCGGCTCGACGATCCATTTGGTCTGTTGCTGCGAAGCCGCGAGCGGCGCGGCGCATACCCCCAGCACCAGCCCAGCGGCGACATGAAAACGGCGCAATCGCAGCATGTTGATTTCCACCCCCGGTTTCGTGATCGAACTCGCGGTATGGCAGCGGCACAGCTCCGTCAACCGAGGCAAAGGCGGATTGCCAGCATCTGAAAGCGCTCCTATGCGTTGACCAATCGAAAACGAGTTTAGAATAGAAGGGTCAGCATGCTCTACGGCGCTTATGAAATGCAGCGATCGATGTTGGCGGGGGCCAGCGCGATGGCCAATTTCAGCGCCGGCCTGCTCAACAATCCGGCCAATCCGTTCGCTTATTTCGGTGGCGGGCCGGTGCTCGCCTCGGCGCTCGAGGTGTTCGCGCACGCCGCCGCCCCCCGCGGCAAGCCTGCCTTCAACCTGTCGACGACGGTGATCGACGGGCGGACGGTCTCGGTCCACGAGGAAATCGTCGCGCGCAAGCCTTTCGGCCAACTCAAGCGCTTCGTTCGCGAGGGCGT
>JBQCEK010000089.1:0-5137 GCA_051960335.1 Sphingomonas sp. | reverse complement strand
CATCGCTCGTGCTCGCCATTCCCTTCTATCTTGGCTTTGTCTGGGCGCCCGATTGGCATGTCGCGCTGCCGCTGCTGCTCGGACCGGCATTTCTCAATTACTTCTATCTCTCTTCGGTGGTGGCGCTGGTACAGCAGGAGGTGCGTCCTGATCAGCGCGTGATGGCCGGGGCACTGCTGCTACTGGTGATGAACTTCATCGGCCTCGGCCTTGGGCCCACCTATGTCGGCGCGGCGAGCGATTATTTTCAGGCCGCGCATCCCGGCCATTCGCTGCAGATCGCGCTTTTCACGCTGACGCCCTTTTACGTCGTAGCGATTATCCTTTTCCTCTGGCTCGCCCGCATCCTGCGCCGCGAGCAATTTGCCGGAGTTGCCGCATGAAGTCGATGCTCTCCCTCGCCGCGATCACGATGGCGCTCGCCGTTCATGGTCGTGCCGATGCGCAAAGTGCGCCGGTGGTCGATGCGCCCGCTGGCAAGCTTGCCGGCACCGCGCAAGGTAGTCTCGACGTCTTCAAAGGCGTTCCCTATGCGGTGCCGCCGGTCGGCAAACTGCGATGGACGGCGCCGCAGCCGCTGCCACGCTGGCAAGGGGTTCGTCAGGCGACCGCTTTTGGACCGGGTTGCATCGCCCCCACGCCGGGGCCGGTGAAGAGCGTCTATTCGGGTGATTCGCAATCGACCAGCGAGGATTGCCTGACGCTCAACATCTGGACCCCCCGGCACGCCAAAAATGCGCCTGTTTTCTTCTGGATCTATGGCGGCGCACTTTGGAGCGGAAACAGCGCTGATCCCATGTATGACGGCGCCAAACTGGCCGATCACGGGATGGTGGTCGTGTCGATCAACTATCGGCTGGGGGTCATGGGCTATTTCGCGCACCCGGCGCTCAGCGCGGAATCGCCGCAGGGGATTTCCGGCAACTACGGCTTGCTCGACCAAATCCGCGCACTTCAATGGGTCAAGCAGAACATAGGGGCGTTCGGCGGCGATGCCGGAAAGGTAACGATCGCGGGAGAATCCGCCGGCGCGCTCAGCGTCATGTACTTGATGACCTCGCCACTGGCAAAAGGGCTGTTCGCGCGGGCGATCTCTGAGAGCGGCTATATGCTATCCATGCCGTCTCTAAAGGAAAACGCACACGGTCTTCCCGGCGAGGAGAAAGTTGGCACGATGCTGCAGGCGGCGGTGAAGGCGCCCGACCTTGCCGCGTTGCGCGCGATGGACCCGCAAGCACTGACCGATGCCGCCGCCAAAGCCGGCTTCGCGCCTTGGGGCGTTGTCGATGGCAAGGTTCTTCCCGAACAGATGGTCACCGCGTTCGACAAGGGAGACGAGGCGCCCGTGCCGATCCTTGCCGGGTTCAATCAGGGTGAAATTCGCTCGCTGATGGTGCTCGCCCCGCCGGTCCCGGCGAGTGCGGCTGAATATGAAAGCAAGATCCGCGCGCAGTACGGCGATCTCGCCGACGACTTCCTGAAGCTCTATCCATCGAGCGACATGAAGGAGAGCATCATCGCAAGCGTGCGCGACGGGCTTTATTCCTGGACAGCGGAGCGGCTGGTTCGCAAGCAAAGCGGGCAGGGGCAGCCATCCTATCTATACATGTGGGATCACGGTTATCCGGCAATGGATTCCGCTGGGCTGCACGCCTTCCATGCCAGCGAATTGCCTTATGTCTTCGGTACCGCCGACAGTACGCCGCCCCTATGGCCGAAGATCCCCGACGACGCGCCAGAGCGTGCCTTGTCCGAGGCAATGACCGCTTATTGGGCAAGTTTCGCCAAGACCGGCTCACCAGTCGCGCCAAATGCACCAGCCTGGCCAGCGTTCGGCACCGCCCAGCATTTCATGCACTTTACGACCACACCACAGCCGGCGACCGATCCGCTGCCAGGCATGTATGCGCTTAATGAGGCGGTGGTGTGCCGGCGGATCAAGCAGGGCGATCAACCCTGGGGCTGGTATGTCGGGCTGATCGCGCCCAAATTGCCGGCCAAGACCGAAGGGTGTGATTGATCGAGGCGTGCCCCCCGAATTGCTTCGGGGACGCTTGTCGCTTGCGGAGATTTTTCCGTGTCGCTCAAAAGATTTTCTGAAGGAGCACAGTTACTTCTTCAGTGCATGAAACCCTGCGGCCATGAACTTGGCCATGCGCTGCTTCACCGAGAGGAAGTCGTCGGAGTGGCACAGTCCGCCTGACAATCGGTCGATCCGCCCGGTATGCGCCAAGGTGTTCATGAGCGCGCCCGTTACGAAGTGATAGCCCCAGAAGATGTCTTCCTCACTGTAATGAGGAAGCGCGCGCTTGAGGATGCCAACCAGCTTGAGCACTACTGGGTCGAAATATTCGTCCATCAGCTCGGCGCCCTCCGGCGTGTTGCTGATCCGCGCGCCGAAGGCGGCATAGTTCATCCAGCCCTCACCGCCCTCGCGATAGAGATCGAGATCGGTATCGAGGAAGGCATGGAGGGCACCCTCCACGGTCGGATTGTCGCCCGCCTGCGCTTCATAAAGTTCGAGGGCAGCCATGCGCATACCGCTGGTCACGCCCGCGCGCCGCTCGAACACCGATCGGAACAACTCGGCCTTGTCCCTGAAATAATAATGCAGCAGCGTCGTATGGATCCCGACGCGCTGCGCGACGTCGCGCAGAGTGACGCCATCGAAGCCCTTTTTCGAGAAAAGATATTCAGCCGCGTCGAGGATCTGTTCAAGACTCTCTGCGCGCTGTTCCGCCTTGGTGCGACGCTTCTTCGTCGGCGATGCCGGCATCGGCCAAAAACCCCTGTTACACTACGATCGGCCTAATCGGACGCGCGTTCACGACTGACCGGTTCGCCCCCGATCTTTCCGCTCGCGTAATCGGCACGCAGCTGATTCTTGTCAATCTTTCCCGAGGCCGCGAGCGGCATCGCGGCGATTGCGACAACTTCGCTGGGTAGCCACCAGTCGGCGACTTTCCCGCGCAAGGCCGCGATCAGCGCGTGACCGTCTATAGCACCGCCTTGGCGCGGCTCGACCACAAGCACGGGACGCTCACCCCATTTGGCGTCTTCTCGACCGATCACAGCGACAAGGCCGACGGTCGGGTGATGTCCGACGATATCTTCGATTTCGGCCGGATTGATCCATTCGCCCCCTGATTTGATGAGGTCCTTCGATCGTCCCGAAATTGTCAGGTTGCCCGCTTCGTCGATCACCGCCAGGTCGCCCGTATCGAAATAGCCCTCGACATCGAGCGCATCGCTCTCGCTTCCGAAATAGCGATCCACCACGCTTGCGCCCCTGACCCGCAGATGGCCGACAACGCCGCGCTGCACAGCGAGCGTGCGGCCGCTGGCATCGACCAGCTTGAGGTCGAGGCCCATGGGCGCCCGCCCGGAAGCGCGCGGTCCCGATCCAATCGCGTCGAGCGGCGCGACCGTGCCCATCGGCGACAATTCAGTCATCCCCCAGCTGGTCTGGACGCATGCCTCGAGCCGTACTTCGAAGCGCCGGATCAACGCCTCGGGGCAGTTCGAGCCGCCAATCAGGATGCGTTGGAGATCGGGGAGATCGCCGCCGGTTGCATCGAGATGATCGACCACGCCCAGCCACACCGTCTGCACGCCGACTGCGAAGGTCACCCGCTCCTCCAGCATCAGCTTGGCGAGGCTGGCGCCGTCCGTATGCCGCCCTGGCAGCACCACCCGCGCGCCGACCGCAGGGGCGGCGAACGGCATGCCCCATCCGTTGGCATGGAACATCGGCACCGCGAGCAACACCGTATCGCTCGCGGTAAGCGCGGTGGCGTCGGCCTGGAGCGCGCGCAGCGTGTGGAGGTAATTGGATCGGTGCGAATAAAGCACCCCCTTGGGACTGCCCGTGGTTCCCGAGGTGTAGCATAGGCCCGCGGCCGCCTTCTCGTCGAAGGCCCCCCAGGGCGTATCGGCGCCGCGCGTGCGCAGCAGCGTCTCATGCCCATGGACCGGCACGTCGACCGCGGAAGATGCCGGCGCGTCGCCATCCATCACCACGACATGCTCGATCGACGGACAATGCGGAACCAGCTGTTCGACCAGGGGTAGCAGATCTACGGCGACCGCCAGCACACGGTTTTGCGCCTCGCTGATGATTGTGGTGAGATGCTCGACGGTGAGGCGGGGATTGAGCGTATGGCAGACCAAGCCGGCGCCCATCGCCGCATAATAGAGCTCGAAATGATGCGCGGTATTCCAGGCGAGCGTGCCGACGCGATCGCCGACATCTAGTCCGAGCGACAGCAGCGCGCCAGACAGCCGGTTGCTGCGCGCGCGCAACTCGGCATAGCCGATTCGCTGGGCGATCACGCCGGCATCGGCGGCCGCGATTCCGCTTGCGCCGTGCCATTTGGCGGCATGGTCGAGGAACTTGTCGACTGTCAGGGAATACGGCTGCATCGCACTTTCAGAGTCAGAATGAAAAGAAGGCCGGCGGCAAGCCGCCGGCCAGGAGGGGATCAGAATATCTTGGCCAGTCGCACGCCGTACTGACGCGGCGGGCCCGCGAAATAGAGCCCGCTGTTGAGCGCACCGGCATAATGCTGATTGGTCAGGTTGGTCGCGTAAGCAGTGACAGTCCAGCCAAGAAACCCGCCGTGGTTGAATGCAAGCTGCGCGTTGAGGACATTGCGATCTTCCAGCCGGTCGCCAAGCGCCGGGTTCTCGAACAAGGTGGCCCATTGCGCCGCAACATGGCCGAAATTGACGCGCGGGGTGATCGTGTCCTTGTCGCCGAGCTTCAGGTCGTATTGCGCGCCGATGTTGAACGTCATGTTCGGCGCATAGGTCTGTTCCTGACCTTTCAGGCTGACGCAATGGGTGCTGGCCGGGCCGGTTGCCGGATTGCACGGCAGAATCAGATCGCCCGCTACGCCGGTTGGCGGCGTGCGCGAGTCGACCGCGTAGAACTGGCCAAGCTCGCTGTGCAGGACGTTGATCCCCGCATTGATCGAGAAGCCGCCGAAGTGCAGGTCCGCCTCCGCTTCGCCGCCATAGATTTTGGTCGTATTCGGCACGTTGAGCTCGAGGCCGAAAGTCGGAATGTCGGGGTAGCCGACGATGACTTGGAAATCCTTATAGTCGTTGTAGAAACCGTCGATCGACAGGTTGAGGT
>JBQCEK010000088.1:0-9943 GCA_051960335.1 Sphingomonas sp. | reverse complement strand
AAGACCAGGCGACGGCAAAACTCCCCAGCACGATCAATGCGATACGAACGCCCATGATCCCTCCCCCGTTCGCCCCGATCATCGACAAGCGTGATCTGACGTTCGGGGGATACGGTGGATCATCGGCGCTGGTCAGGCAAGCGCCAAGCCCCGAGCCGGGCTGTGCCGCGTTCGCTGTCGATCAACGCGATCGCGACGGCGCTCAGGAACAGCGGGTAACGCGCGGCTGGGCGCCGGATCGAACGTTCAGGCAGGCTGCTCCAGCAACGCGGCCAGTTTGGGATGCGGCCTCGCGGCCAGCGGGTTGACGATCGTCACGCCGCGCGCGACGAAGCCGTGCTGCATGTCTTCGGAAAGCAGCAACGCGCATCCCGCATCGGCTGCGGCCGTGACGATCAGCGCGTCCCAGAATTGTAGCTTGTGATCGACCACCAGGTCCGCCGCCGCCAGCGCGGTGCGGGCTTCGGACGCGTATGTGCCGAACGCCTCGGCAAATTCCATCAGCACGGCGCGGGCATCTTCGGCCGAAGCGCCGCCACGGCGCAGCACGACGAACAACTCGCCCAACGCCTGTGCGGGCGCGATCAGGCTTGCCGTCGGCCCCAGCCGTCCGATCAGCGTTCGGATGCTGGTGATCTTGGGCTCGTCAGCTTCGACGCGGCAGACGCCGGCAAGATAGGCGAGAATATTGCTGTCGAGCGCGACGCGGATCATTCGTAAAGGTCACCGCGCGACCAATTGCCGGCATGGCGCACGGGAACGCTGGCGACGAAGCGCAACAGCCGTTCGATCGAGCGGCGCTCCTCATTGCGATCGATGGGCAGCACGCGCGCGACCGGCCTGCCGCGCGACACTACCGTGAAGCTTTCGCCCTCGGCCACGTCGCGCAGCATCTCGGAGAAACGCTGATTGGCCTCGCTCGCACTGATCGCCCTGTCCATGCCGCAAAGTTAGTGCAAAACACTAACTCTTTCAAGCAGAGTGCGATGTTGCGCCGATCGCCTCGCTCACGCCCCCAGCGGCTTGGGCGTACCGAACGGGCCGCTCGGGCGGCGCGTCTTGGGGATCGAGGTGCCTGCGGCGGGCACGGCCTGCGCGCCGGCCGAAGGGCCGTCGTTGCGTTCGATCGATTCGCCGGCGATCAGCCGCTTGATTTCGTCGCCGGTCAGCGTCTCATATTCGAGCAGCGCGCCGGCAAGCTGGTGGAGCTGGTCGATATGCTCGGTCAGCACCTTGCGCGCGCGCTCCAGGCCGCCTTCGACCAGGCTCTTGATCTCCTTGTCGATCAGCTGCGCGGTCTCGTTCGACATATGCGCGGGGCGCGACATCGAATAGCCGAGATAGCTGTCTTCCGAATCGCCATATTCCAGCGGGCCGACCGCATCCGACATGCCCCACTGCGTGACCATCGATCGGGCGAGGCGGGTGGCCATCTGGATATCGCCCGACGCACCGGAGCTGACGCGGTCGTAGCCGAAGATCAGCTCCTCGGCGACGCGGCCGCCCATCGCGATCGACAGATGCGCGTACATCTGGTCGCGGTGCATCGAATTCTGGTCCCGCTCGGGCAGGCGCATCACCATGCCCAGCGCACGGCCGCGCGGAATGATCGTCGCCTTGTGGATCGGGTCCGACGCCGGCTCGTGCAGCGTGACGATCGCATGGCCCGCCTCGTGATAGGCGGTCATCCGCTTCTCGTCCTCGGTCATCAGCATCGATCGGCGCTCGGCGCCCATCATCACCTTGTCCTTGGCCTCTTCGAATTCGGCCATCGCCACCAGCCGCTTGCCCTTGCGCGCGGCGAGCAGCGCCGCCTCGTTGACGAGGTTGGCGAGATCGGCGCCCGAAAAGCCGGGCGTGCCGCGCGCGATGGTGCGGGCATCGACGTCCGGCGCGATCGGCACCTTCTTCATATGGACCTGAAGGATCTTCACGCGGCCTTCGATATCGGGGCGCGGCACCACCACCTGGCGATCGAACCGGCCGGGGCGCAGCAGCGCGGGCTCGAGCACGTCGGGCCGGTTGGTGGCGGCGATGATGATGATGCCTTCGTTGGCTTCGAAGCCATCCATCTCGACCAGCAGCTGGTTCAGCGTCTGCTCGCGCTCGTCATTCTGGTTGCCCAGCCCAGCGCCGCGCGAGCGGCCGACCGCATCGATTTCGTCGATGAAGACGATGCACGGCGCGCTCTTCTTAGCCTGTTCGAACATGTCGCGCACGCGGCTTGCGCCCACGCCGACGAACATCTCGACGAAGTCCGAGCCCGAAATGGTGAAGAACGGCACGCCCGCTTCACCCGCGATCGCGCGGGCGAGCAGCGTCTTGCCGGTGCCGGGCGAACCGACCAGCAACGCGCCCTTCGGGATCTTGCCGCCAAGGCGGGCGAATTTGGTCGGGTCCTTCAGGAACTCGACGATTTCCTCCAGCTCCTCGCGGGCTTCGTCGATGCCGGCGACGTCCTCGAAGGTCACCTTGCCTTCCTTCTGCGTCAGCATCTTGGCGCGGGATTTGCCGAAGCCCATGGCGCCCGAGCCCGAATTCTTCTGCATCTGCCGCACGACGAAGAAGGCGATGCCGAGGAACAGCAGGAACGGCAGCGAATTGTACAGCAGGTACATCCAGATCGACGGCTCGTCCTTGGGTTGCGCGTTGATCGTCACGCCCGCCTTGCGCAGCCGGTCCGTCAGCTCGGGATCGGCCATCGTATAGGTGCGGAAATGCTCGTCGTTGGTGTAGCTGCCGGTGATCACGTCGTCGGCGACGTTGACCTGTTTCACCGATCCTTCCTGAACCTTGTCGAGGAAGGTGGAATAGGGGATCGTGCCGGCCGTCGCATCGGCGGTGCGGCCGTTGATCATCGCCACGAACAGCGCAAGCGCGAGCAGAATCCCCGCCCAGATGAGCAACTGCTTCATCCAGGGGTTGCCGCCGCCGCCATTGTCGGGGCCTTGCTGCTTGTTCTCGTCCATGCGTTGTGCCGTACCTTTCCAACGCACAAGATAAGCGCGCGCAGGTTAATGGCAATGGAACAAAAGCGATCAGTCTGATCGTCGCGGTGGCGCCACTCGAAATTGCCACGTTTCGCCGCTCGCGCGCACCAGCACGCCGGCCTGGGTCGCCGCCTTGCCGAGCGCGAGCGCATCGAGCAGCGGCTCGATGTTCGCATCCGGCGTCCAGTCCGGCTTCTCGATCCCCGCGAGTCGCCGCGTCTCGCCGATCGCGCGCTGCGCTAGCCGCCGCTGCAGCCCGCGCGGCAGATCGCTCATGTCGATCTTCACGCCGGCGCCGCGCCCCGCCAGCCGCCGCGTGCGCCACAGCCAGTCGGCGATCGCGCGCAAATCGGCATCGGCCTCGGCCAGATGGGCGGCAGCGCGCGCCAGCCGGGGCGGATCGAGCCATTCGTTCTCGCCAAGCAATCGGCGAAACCGGGTGCGATCGTGCCTTGGATCGTCATTGGCGGGATCATCGACGAACGGCATGCCCGCCCGGCGCACGATCGCGCGCAGCTCGGCGCGGCGCCAGTCGAGCAAGGGCCGCACCAGCGTGATCGTCGCGCCGGCGCTGCTGCTCGCCTCGCGCACCGGCCGAACGCCGGCAAGCCCGGAGAGGCCGGCGCCGCGCGCCGCGCGCATCAGCAGCGTCTCGGCCTGATCGTCGGTCTGGTGGGCGGTCGCCAGCATCGTCGCGCTGGCGGTGGTCGCCCAATCGATCAACAGGTCATAGCGCCGCCGCCGCGCCTGCGCCTGCAAGCTGGCGCCGACGATCGGCGCGCCGGCATGGAGCGTCGCATGGGCAACGCCAAGCTGATTGCAGACGCGTGCCACCATCGCACACTCCTCGGCCGCGGCGGCGCGCAGGCCATGATCGACGGTCGCGGCGATCGTCGCGCCGGGAAAGGCGGTGGCGGCCAGCGCCAGCATCGCCATGCTGTCCGCCCCTCCCGACACGGCGAGCGCGAGCGGCGAAGCGGTCGTCGGCGTCCGTTCGAAGATTCGTTCGAAGAAAAAGGCGAATCGATCGATCGTCGCCGAATCGGGGGTCATTCGCCGCGGGCGCTCACTTGCACTGGGCGGTCCGGCGGCCCTGGGCGATATCGGCCTTCATGCCGGCGGTGATCTTGTCACCATAGACATCGGACAGTTCGCCATAGACCTTGCACGCGTCAGCGGGCTTCTTGAGCTGCATCAGCGCCTGGGCGAGATAGTAAAGGCTATCCGGCGCGCGCTCACCATCGGGCATCTTCTTGTAATTGTCGTAAAAGGCGATCGACGCCAGCGACGGCTTTCCTTCATCCAGATACGATCGGCCGAGCAAGTTCTGCGCGTAACTGGCGCGTCTGCTGTTGGGGTATTTGGCGACGAACGATTTCAACTGGGTTTCGGCCTGCGGATACATCTTGGCCGCCCACAGCCGGTAGCCGTAGATATAGGCGTCCTCGGTTTCGTCGCCGGTATTGGGCTTTTCCACCGCGCTCGCCGCGGCGGCGGGGGCCGGCCCCGCCATCTGATCGGTCGGCGTGTTACTGGCGGACGACTGGCCAGGTCGGCCGATCGGCGGCGGCACCGCGATCGCCGGCCCACCCGCGCCGCCGCCGGCGGCAGCGCCATCGCCCTCCAGCGCGGCGAGGCGCGCGTCGGTCACGCGCTTGTAATTGGCGAAGCCGTCCTCGAGCAGCCGCAGCCGATGCTGCGTCTCCTCGATCGAATTGGTCACCGAGCTCATCTGCTGCTCGAGCGAGGTCACTCGCGCGTTGAGATCGGTGATCGGGCTCGATGCCGGCGTGCCATAGCCAGTGTCGGCGGGCGGCTGGCCCGGCGTGATCTGCGGCTCGATGTAATTCTGGCCGGCGCCGCCGGGGAACACCTTGCGCTGAACGGCGTGCATCTCGCTTTCGAGCCGATCGACGCGGCCGGCAAGATTGGACTGCGCGTAAGCCGGCACGGCGCTGCCGACGAGACCAGCGGCGAACAGCGCAGCGGCAAGGAAAGAACGCATGGGATAACCCCCCGGAAAAGCATTGGACGCGGCGGTATAGCTGACACAATCATGCTGTCGCCAGCCTTAAGCGCGCCGTGACGTCAGTAAATTCCGGTCGGCGGCGGGAGCGGCGTGGGGCTGGGTTGCACGTCGAGTTTGAGCGGCGACTTGCTCGGCTTGGGCCGCGGCGTTTCCTTCGCGCGCGGCTTTGGCGTGGCGGCAGTCGTGGGCGCGGCGGTGGCGCTTGCGGTCGGCGAAACGACCGGCGTTGTCGTTGGAGCGGCAGCTGGCGCGCTGTTCTCCCGGGCGGCGAGCGCGGCGGCGTCGATCGGCACGTCCTTCATCGGCCGGGCGCCGCTGCCAAGCGGCGGCAGCGCGGTGCCGTTCAAGGTCAGCCGGAGCTGATCGGGCCGCCCCACGGTCAATTGCGGACGATCGGCGCCGGCGGGCACGTCGAAATGATCGCCGGCGTTCATCGTATTTTCGAACAGCGTCTTGCCGGCGCCGTCATGGATGCGCACCCACACGCGGTTGAGCGCGGTCAGCGTCACTTGCCCCCCGTTCGCCGGCGGTGGGATCGGCGTGGCGGCGGCGGGCGGCGGCACCGGCGTCTGCTGCGCGGCGATTTCATTGGTATCGGCGGAGCTCGATCCGCCGAACCAGCCCGACCCCAGCCATACCAGCGCGCCGAGCAGCACGACGAGCGCCAGCGCGCCCGCGATCAGCGCCAGGCCACGCGGCGGCACGCGCGTCGGGTCATCGAGCTCATAGGGCTGATATTCCTGCCGCTCGGCCGAGATCGAGGCCGTCCGGGCGCGAACGTCGCGCGCGATCGTCACTTCATCCTCGCCGACCGCGCGGGCATAGGCCTTGGCGAAGCCGATCGCATAGGTCGGCGTCGGCATTTCCGAATAATCGCCGCTTTCGATCGCCTGGAGATGGCGGATCGGCACGCGGGTGCGCGCAGCGATATCGGCCAGCGACAGCCCCTGCGCCTCGCGCGCGGCGCGAAGGCGCTCGCCGGCTTCGCGCGGGAACAGCGTCTCCTCGTCGCGGGAGCCAGGCCCAGAGGCAGGCGCGGAATCGGTCATTCACGTCTCCGGCAGGAGTGTTGCGACCCTATCGTCTCCTGCAGTCGCGCACGGTGTCTCCCAAAGCGGACGTGCGCTGTCAACGCCGCACGCGACGGGCCGGTGGGTTCATTACCCCGAAATTCACGCCAATTCCACTTTCGTCTCCGCCGCCCAGCGGCTTAGCGCATCGCGAAGGTCGCGCGGCGGCGCGGCGAGCAGCCCGGCCATCCGCTCCATCAGCGCCCCCCTGTCGAGCGAGCGGATCATCGCCTTGATCGGGCCGACCGCCGCCGGCGTGATCGACAGGCGATCGATCCCCAGGCCGATCAGCGCCATCGCTTCCAGCGGGCGGCCGCCCATTTCACCACAGACGGCGAGATCGACGCTCGCCTCGCGTGCTGGCCCGACGACGCGGCGAATGAAGCGCAGGATCGAAGGCGACAGCCAGTCGTACCGCTCGGCAAGTTTGGGATTGGCGCGATCGGCGGCAAACAGGAATTGCGTCAGATCGTTGGTGCCGATCGACAGGAAATCGAGCTTGGGCAGCAGCAGATCGAGCTGCTCGGCAAGGGCGGGCACCTCCAGCATCGCGCCGTAGCGGATATGCGCCGGCAACTTGCGCTTGCGCGATTCGACCCAGGCGCGCTGCGCCTCGAATAGCGCCCGGGCCTCGTCGAACTCCCATGCCTCGGAAACCATCGGGAACATCACGTTGAGCGTTCGCCCGGCGGCCGCCTCCACCAGCGCGCGCGCCTGCGCCTTCATCAGCCCGTCGCGTTCCAGCGCGAGGCGAAGCGCGCGCCAGCCCATTGCGGGATTTTCCTCATCGAGATCGTCGCCGTTGAGATACGGCAGCGCCTTGTCGCCGCCGATATCGACCGTGCGAAAGACGACCGGGCGATCGCCCGCCGCGTCGAGTACGTCGCGGTACAGCCGCTGCTGCCGCTCGCGTTGCGGCAGGGTTGCCGAGACGAGGAACTGGAACTCGGTGCGGAACAGCCCGATTCCGTCGGCGCCCGTCACGTCGAGCGCCGCCACGTCATCGCGCAGCCCGGCATTGACCATCACCGTCACGCGGTGGCCGTCGAGCGTCACCGGCGCTTCGTTCTTCAGCGCGGCGAAGGCTGCGCGCCGTTTCTGGCGAAGCGCGAGCTTGGTTTCGAATGCTTCCTCGATCGCCGGTGTCGGCCGAACGAAAACGGCGCTGGCGCCGGCATCGACCAGCAGCAGATCGCCCTCGGCAATCTCGCGGCGGATGTCATGGACGCGGCCGAGCACAGGCACGCCCATCGCCCGCGCGACGATCGTGACATGCGCGGTCAGCGAGCCTTCCTCCAGTACCACGCCCTTCAGCCGCCGCCGATCATATTCGAGCAGTTCCGCCGGGCCGAGGTTGCGCGCGATCAGGATGGTATCGCGCCGCAGCCCCATCTGCGCGGCGGTGCCCATCTGGCCGGAAACGATCCGCAGCAGCCGGTTCGACAGATCCTCCAGATCGTGCATGCGATCGGCGAGCAGCGGATCGTCGATCTGCCGCATCCGCATCCGCGTGCGCTGTTGCACGCGCTCGATCGCGGCCTCCGCCGTCAGCCCCGAATCGATCGCTTCGTTGATCCGGCGGCTCCAGCCTTCGTCATAGGCGAACATCTTGTACGTCTCGATGACGTCGTCATGCTCGCCACCGGTGCCGAATTCGGCCTGGCTGGCCATCCGGTCGATCTGCTCGCGCATTTTGTCGAACGCGGCATAGACGCGGTGGCGCTCGGCCTCGACATCCTCCGCCACGGTATGTTCGATGGTGATGCGCGGCTGGTGATAGACGGCAAAGCCGCTCGCCATGCCTTCGACCAGCTTCAGACCCGGAAGCGTCGTCGCCGCGGTCGATTGCGGGCGCGTGGTCGCCGCCCCCGCCTCGTCGATCAGATCGGCGTTGGCGATCAGTTCCGAAAGCACCATCGCCACCGTCTGCAGCGCCTCGATCTCGATATCGGCATAGCGCCGCGGCTCGGCATGCTGGATGCACAGGACGCCCACCGCGCGTTCGCGCCGGATGATCGGCACGCCGGCGAAACTGTGGAATTTTTCCTCGCCGGTTTCCGGCTTGTAGGCGAAATCGGGGTGGCTCGCCGCTTCGTCGAGGTTCAGCGTCTCGACATCGCGGGCGATGGTGCCGACCAGCCCTTCGCCCATCGCCAGCTTGGTGACGTGGACGGCCTCTTCCTTCAGCCCGCGCGTCGCGAACAGCTCCAGCAGGCCGTCGCGCAGCAGATAGATCGAGCAGACCTCGCTATCGAGCGATTCGCCGATGATCTGCACCACCGCGCTGAGCTTCGCCTGCGCCGGGCTGCGCGATCCCATCACATCGTGCAGGCGCACGAGGATTTCGCGAGCGGATGCGGCGGCGGAAACGGGCATGGACGATCGGTATCAGATCGCGCCCCGTTACGCCAAGAGCGATCGCCGCCAAGCGGTTAGGGTTTGCGGAAAATCGCCGTGTCGACGGCAAGTCGCGGGGCGTTCCCGTTCCCGGCCGAGTCAGTGCCGATCGGCACTGGCGCCGAAATCGCCATGGCGACGCCCCGCTGATCGGCAACCGGCTGCATCGCCACGCGCATCCGCCTGTTCTGCCAATCCGCCAGTTGCACGCGATAAGCGTCATAATCACGATAGAATTGCACGAACGGCGCATCGAGCCTGGCCAGCGCCCCGGCGGCGAACGCTTGCAGCCCGTCCGCCGGCACCGTGGTGGCGTCGGCCGTCACCGCAGCCGCTGCGGCGCAGAATCCAGCCTTTGCCGCGGGCTGCGCGAAGAAATTATAGAGCCGCGTCATCGCTTCGTCGTAACCGGCCTGTCCACCTTCGGCGGCGATCGTTGCGCTGTTCGCCTTGGCCAGCGCGGTTTTGCCGCGATCGAGCATCGCATTGTAGCCCGCGGTGATCGCATCGCCGCCCGCGCCACGACAGCCGAGCGCGGCCACGTTGAGCGCGACGCGCAAATGCCACAGCGTCGCGGCGTCGCCGAGATTCTGGTTGGGCGTCGGGTAGCTACCGTCGGCCAGTCGCGCCGGGATCGTCATGCCGGCATAGGCGCCCGCCGGCGGCTGCGGCATGAGGCCGAGTACCGGGGCCGGCGGCGCCGACGCCTGCACGGCGAGCGGCGCAGGCTTGCTGGCGCAGCCGGCAAGGGTGAAGAGCCCGATCGCAACACCAGCCAGCGCCCACCGATCGATCGCCATGTCAAATCTCCCTGTCGTGCTTCGACAAAGCAGATGATCGACGCAAATGGTTAACGGATCGTTAGTGTTTGTGGGCGGTCAGGTCGTAATGGACCGGCACGCCGACCCAGGCATCGTCGATCGGTCGCCCGCCCCGATCCGCGGGCAGCACCCTGAACATCTCCGATGCCTGGACGGCCGCCATGCCCAGGCCATAGCCTTTCGGCTGCTCGATCAGGACGCGGCAGGCATGGACATGGCGATTGAGCCGGACGCGGCACATCATCAGCACGTCGCCCACCACGTGCTCGCGCAGCCCGGCATCGGGGTTGTAGGGCGCCATGTCTTCGACGCTGGGCTTCTTGACCCACCGCGCGAGCGTCAGGGCCATCGTGCTGCCCCTCCCGCTGCCGTCCCCGGAGCCGCCTCCAGCGCCCTTGCCTTCCCCGGTTCCGATGCCGTTTCCGCCAGTGCCGAGATCGGGGAGCGCCGCCGCCAGCGAGACGGTGGAGATCGGGCTCGGCATCACGTCGACGGGGCGGGGAAGCGTCGCGGCGAGGCCAGGGGCGGTTGGTGAAGCAGCAGCCGGAAGCCGCGTGTGGCCCTCGTTTGCCTGCTTCGGCGCACGAACGATGGCGACAGGTTTCGGCGGCGGTACGATTTGCGGCGGCGGCGGCG
>JBQCEK010000087.1:0-2444 GCA_051960335.1 Sphingomonas sp. | reverse complement strand
TGAACGCGAATGCCGCCGCGGCGCCCGCCGCGGCGACGATAAGCCCGCCGACTGCGGGGCCGACGCTGCGTGCAAGATTGAACCCCATCGAATTGAGCGCGACGGCGCCCGCCAGATCCTCGCGCGGCACCATTTCGCCGACCGAACTCTGCCACGCCGGACGGTTGAAGGCGTTGCCGCAGCCGATCAGGAAGGTGAAGGTGAGCAATAGCCACGGCGTGATCACGCCGAACCATGTCGACAGCATCAAACCGGCGGAAACCAGAAACAGGAACCACTGCGCCCCGATCAGGACGCGCCGGCGATCATATTGATCGGCGATCGCTCCCGCTGCGAGCGACAGCAGCATTACCGGCAGCGTGCGCGAGGCCTGAACCAGCGCCACCATCGACGCCGGGGCGGCAAGCGTCACCATCATCCAGGCCGCGCCGACGCCTTCGATCAGGCCGCCAAAATTTGAAATCGTGCTGGTGATCCAGACCCAGCGAAAGATGCCGTGGCGAAAGGGCCGGAACGGCGAAACGCGCGCGTGAGGGGCGTCGGTTTGCTTCAAGGCCAGGCTTGCTCCCCGATGAGGTCGATCGTCCGCTACGCCAAGACGGACGGCAGGTAAGATCAGTTCCCTTGCGCGGCGTACCAGGCGTCGTCGTAAAGCGTGTCGAGATAGCGTTCGCCGGCATCGCAGATCAGGCTGACGATGCTGCCTTGTTCGCCGCGCGCCGCCATTTCGTTCGCGAGCTGCAACACACCCACCATGTTCGTTCCCGTGGACGGACCGACACGCTTGCCGAGCCCGATCGAGACCGACCGCGCTGCGGCCAGGCTGTCCTTGTCGGTGACCCGGATCATGCGATCAATCACGTGACGCTGGAAACTGGGCTCGACGCGCGGCCGGCCGATTCCTTCGATCCGGCTGCCGCAGGCGGTGAGATCGGTGCGCCCGTTCTCCCAATGATCGGCGAACACCGACCCTTCGGGATCGACCACGGCAAGGCGGGTGCGCGTGCAGCAGCTGCGGCGATAGCGAATGAACCGCCCGATCGTCGCCGATGTGCCGCCAGTGCCGGCGCCGACGACGATCCACGTCGGGATGGGATGCCGTTCGCTGGCCATCTGTTCGAAGATCGATTCGGCGATATTGTTGTTGCCGCGCCAATCGGTGGCGCGCTCGGCATAGGTGAACTGATCCATGTAATGGCCGCCGGTTTCATCGGCGAGCGCTTGCGCGGCGGCATAGATCTGGCCGGCGGGCACAGGATGGCAGGTGCCGCCGAGACGCTCGATTTCGGCAAGCTTCGCCGGTGCGGTCGTCGCGGGAACGACGGCAATGAATTTGAGGCCGAGCAGGCGCGCGAAATAGGCTTCCGAAATCGCGGCCGAACCCGAAGACGCCTCGATCACGGCGCTATCCGGCCCGATCCATCCGTTGCACAGCGCGTATAGGAACAGCGATCGCGCGAGTCGGTGCTTGAGCGAGCCCGACGGGTGGCTCGATTCATCCTTGAGATAGAGGTCGATGCCAGGATGCGGGCTGGCGGCGAGCTTGATGAGATGGGTGTCCGCCGAGCGCGTGCGATCGGCCTCGATCTCGCCGATCGCCCAGTCGAGCCAGTCGCGGCAGGCGCGCGTCGGGGTGTGGATGGTCATGGCACGTCTCTAAATCACCATTCGCGTGCCGGCGCCACCCTTCAACCCCGCATGGCGATCAGAACGGAGCAACCAAGAAATTTTGTTGCGTTTCACTCGACAGGCGCGACGCGCTGTGGACTTATGCGCGCCAATCGGGACTCGACGGGGACGCTGAGGAATGAAGACGATGATTGGGGCGCGCTTGGCCCTTCTGACCGCGGCATCGGCCGCGCTGATGGCGGCGAGTTCGCCGGGATATGATCCGCTGGAAACCTTCGCGCCGCTCGATCTCGGGCAGGCGGTGAACGTCTATCGCTCGTCCAATGGCCTGCCCGGGCCGCAATATTGGCAGAACAAGGCCGATTATCAGATCCATGCGAGCCTCGATCCGGCAGCGAAAACGCTGAGCGCGACGATGCAGATCACCTATACCAACAACAGCCCGGACACGCTCGACGTGCTGTGGCTTCAGGTCGAGCAGAATCTCTACAAGCCGGATTCGCGCGGTTATATGTCGTTCGGCGGCCCGCTTCGCGGCACGACCGACGGCATGCATTTCGATTCCGCCGAAATATCAGTCGCCGGCGGCAAATCGGTTTCGGTGACGCCGCTGATCAGCGACACACGCGCCCAGCTCCGTCTGCCGACGCCGCTGGGGCACGGGCAGAAGGCGGTCGTCACGATCCGCTATCATTTCACCATTCCCGGCGAATGGGGCGGCCGGATGGCCTGGGGCAACGCCCGCGCCGGCCCGATCTACGACCTCGCGCAATGGTATCCGCGCATGGCCGTCTATGACGACATTCGCGGCTGGG
>JBQCEK010000086.1:0-2548 GCA_051960335.1 Sphingomonas sp. | reverse complement strand
TGATTGCGGGCGGCACCGTCAAACCCGGCGACGGGGTGCGCGTGCTGCCATCGGGCCGAACGACCACGGTTGCCCGGATCGTGACGTTCGACGGTGATCCCGACGAGGCCGTCGCGGGACAATCGGTGACGCTGACCCTTGCCGACGAAGTGGATTGCTCGCGCGGGGATGTAATCGCCGCGGCCGATGCGCCGCCGCAAGTCGCCGATCAGTTCCAGGCGACCATCGTATGGATGGGCGAGGAGCCGCTGCAGCCGGGCCGCGCCTATTGGCTCAAATCGGCCGCCCAGACCGTCAGCGCAACGGTGCAACCGCCCAAATATACGATCGACGTCAACACGATGGCCCAGCTTTCCGCCAAGTCGCTGGAGCTCAACGACATCGGCGTTGCCGAGGTTTATACCGACCGACCGCTGGTGTTCGAACCCTATGCCGACAGCCACGACCTGGGCGGGTTCATCCTGATCGACAAGGCCAGCAACGCCACCGTTGCCGCCGGCATGATCGACTTCGCGCTGCGCCGCAGCCAGAACGTCCATTGGCAAGCGCTGGAGATCAGCCGTGAGGCGCATGCCGCTCAAAAGAGCCAGCAGCCAAAGGTTCTGTGGTTCACCGGACTTTCGGGATCGGGGAAATCGACCATCGCCAACCTGGTCGAGAAGAAGCTGCACGCGCTTGGCAAGCACAGCTTCCTGCTCGACGGCGACAACATCCGCCACGGGCTCAACAAGGATCTCGGGTTCACCGATACCGACCGGATCGAGAACATCCGCCGCGTCGGTGAAGTCGCCAAGCTGATGGCCGATGCCGGGCTGATCGTGCTCACCGCCTTCATTTCGCCGTTCCGCGCCGAGCGCGACATGGTGCGCGCGATGCTGCCCGAGGGCGAGTTCGTCGAGATTTTCATCGATACCCCGATCGAGGTGGCGGAAGCGCGCGACGTGAAAGGCCTCTATAAAAAGGCGCGCGCGGGGCAGCTGAAGAACTTCACCGGCATCGACAGCCCCTATGAACCGCCCGAGCGACCATCGATCCGAATCGATACGCAATCGATGACGTCGGACGAGGCGGCCGAGCTGATCGTCGATCACATCCTGGCACGCGGGGACGCACGATGACCGACAGCGAGTTGGCGATCGAGCTGGCCGAGGCCGCAGGCGCGGTGCTGCTCGACATCCGCGCCGAGGGCGCAGAAACCGGCAAGGCGCTGGGCGCGCGCGGCGACCGCGAGGCGAACGCGCTGCTGATCGCGCGGCTTCGCGAGCACCGGCCCGACGATTTCGTGCTGTCAGAAGAGGCGAAGGACGATCCCGCACGGTGCGGCACCAGCCGCGTGTGGATCATCGATCCGCTCGACGGCACGCGCGAATATAGCGAAGGACGCGCCGATTGGGCGGTGCATGTCGGCCTGGCGATCGATGGGCGCGCGATGTTCGGCGCGGTCGCCCTGCCGGCGATCGGCAAGGTGTTTGCCACCGGGGGCGCCCTGCCCGCGCGTTCTCCGGCGAGCGAACGGTTGCGGATGGTCGTCAGCCGATCGCGCGCGCCCGAAATCGCCGCCGCGGTCGCCGATGCGATCGGCGCCGATCTGATGCCGATGGGTTCCGCCGGCGCGAAGGCGATGGCGGTGATCATGGGCGACGCGGACATCTATCTTCACGCCGGCGGCCAATATGAATGGGACAATTGCGCGCCCGTCGCCGTCGCCAGGGCGCATGGGCTGCACGCCTCTCGGCTCGACGGCAGCGAGCTCATCTACAATTGCGTCGATCCGCTGCTGCCCGATCTGCTGATTTGCCGAGCCGAGATCGAGCCGATCGTCGCGGCCGCGATCAGCGCTGCCGGGAGGCGATAGCCGGGCGATTTGCCCGCCGGCCGCTCAATCCGCCGCGGCTTCCCGGCGCGCGGATGTGATCGTGATCGGCGCCGCCGGCACTTCGCCCTGAAACGCGCCGCGCACCGTCGCCGCAGGGTCGACCGGCGCATCCATGATCGCGCTCACCACGTTCATGCCCGACACGACATGGCCGAACGCGGCATAGCCCAGATTGTCGCCGGGCTTCGAGGGATCGGCATCGAACGACGGCCGCTGATCGCCGACCATGATAGTGAACTCGCCTTGCGCGGTGCCGGGCTCGCGCCGCGCGATCGAGAGCGTGCCATCGGTGTGGTGAAGCCCGGTCAGCGTCGTCGGTTCATGCGCGATCGGCGGCAGAGAGCGCTTCGGATCGCCGTTCACACCGAACTGCACGAATCCGAAATGATCCTGCACCTTCACCGTGCGGTAGAAGGTGACGCCGTCGAGCTTGTGCTGATCAACATAGGCGAGGAAATTCTTCGCGGTGATCGGCGCGTGGACGGTATCGACCTCGACGACGATCGGGCCGGCGCTCGTCTCGATATCAACCCGCGGCAGCGCGGACGAAGGCGCGGCGGCGGGCGCCGCCTGCACCAGCAGCGCGAGCGCCACGCCAAGCATCAGCGGAGCGCCTTCTTCAGCAGATCGTTGACCACTTGCGGATTGGCCTTGCCAGCCATCGCCTTCATC
>JBQCEK010000085.1:0-2371 GCA_051960335.1 Sphingomonas sp. | reverse complement strand
CGCGCGGGCATAGTCACCGAGGAACACCGCGCCGCGCCTTGTCGTGAAGTCATAGGCCGAGAGCCAATTGGCCCTCATGAGCACGGGATTGAGCGAGACCGAGCGCACGTCCTCGATGAAGCGCGATAGAAACCACGCGATCTGGGGGTCGGTCGGATGATAAGTCTTGTCGGCGGGCTCGACCGCGCGCGCTTCACCCAGACGGTCGACCTCGACCACATACGGAACCACGCGACTCTGCAGCGACTGCCAGAGCAGACCTCCCGAAAGCGCGCTTGTCAGCCCAAGGCAGCCAAAGGCGATCAGCCGCCAGCTGTGCGCCTGGACCCTGGCCGAGCCGATGCGCTCGTCCCACAACTGGCCGGCGCGGTGATAAGGCGTTTCCGGTTCGGCGGTGCGCCCATAACGATGAGCCGCTCGCTTGAAGATCATGAGGATCAGTCCTCCCTTTCCTGGATGTCCGGAGTGACGCCATGACCGCCGCGGTCGCCTGACTGGACGGCCTGCACGGCGGCATGGCGGTGGTGGCGCGACGTCTGCTGGGCCTTCATCGCGCGTGCCCAGCCGGGCATCGATGACGTGCTTTCCGAAGCGTCGCCGGCAGTGGACGGCCCGTGCCCGGCCATCGCGTTGAACGCGCCTCGACGACCGGCCGCCGCGGCGTCGCCAAGCCCAAGCGTCGCCGACAGGCGTGAGCGTGCAGCGCTGCCGGCCGCGCTCGCCATCCCGCCGATGCCGGCACCGATGCTGGCCGAACCTGCGCCTTCCTGCCCGAGTGCGTAGGCCGTCGACGCCGCGGCCCCCATTGACGCACCCGCCCGCACCGCGCCGATCCCGGCGGCCGCAAGGCCGCTTCCAGCCCCAATAGCGGCCGCGCCACCGAGATACATGATCCCGCCCGCGCCGAGCGCGGTCCCGAGCGCAGCGCCTGCACCGAGTTGCGGCCCACCCGCGACGAGGCCTGAAGCGATGCCGGGGCCGAAGATGCCAAGCCCGAACAGGGCAAGGCTTGCGAGCACCAGGCTCATCGCCTGGCCGATATCGGGCTCCTGTCCCTGCAGCGCGGTGGCAAACTGGGTAAAGTAGCTGGAACCGATGCCGACGATGACCGCAAGGACCATCACCTTGATCCCCGAGCCGACCACGTTTCCCAGCACGCGCTCGGCGAGAAAGCTGGTCCGGTTCCACAGCGCGAAGGGTACGAGGATGAAGCCGGCCAGACTGGTCAGCTTGAACTCGAGGAGCGTGACGAACATCTGCACGGCGAGGATGAAGAAGGCGAGGATCACGATGATCCACGCGACCAGCAACACGACGATGGTCAGGAAATTGTCGAAGAAGGTCGTGAAGCCGAGATACTGGTTGGCCTGTTCGAGGAGCGGCCAGGCGGCCGAGAAGCCGGTTCCGGCGAGCCGCCCGGGTTTCAGCAGATCGTCCGCCGTGATCGTGCCGCCGCCGGCGGTCAGCCCGGCCTGCGCGAACGAGCGGAAAATGATGTCCGCCAGCGTCGAGAAGCTGTTCAGGATGAAGGCGAAGGCGCCGATATAGAGGATCTTGCGGATGAGCCGCCCGAGCACGTTGTCCTCGCCGCCCAGCGCCCAGAACAGACCGGCGAGGGTGATGTCGAGCGCGATCAGGGTGCGCGACAGGAAGCTGACGTCCCCGCCCAGCAGGCCAAACCCACTGTCGATATAGGTGATGAACGCCGCCAGGAACTGGTCGATGATGTTGAGATCGTTCACCTGTCGTCCGCTTTCGGAAGTCTAGAGGGGAACCGCGGGACCCGCCCCCGTCGGCCGGGGGCATGGCGTCGGGGCGAGCGGGCCCCGCGGCGGTGCCGACAATCATGCGCGCATTGCCGGCGCCTGTCGGTCAGTGCCCGCCACAAGGGCTAGTGCGGCGTGTAGGCACGTCCCGATCCGAGGAATTTCGCCGCCGCGCTCTGCGCGTCGCTGCGCGACTGATTGCTGTTCGCGCGTTCGATCGCGTCGGCACGAAACTGAGCCGCCATCAGCGTCTGGAGCTGGAACTGCTGCTTGGCGACGAGCGCCAGGAGCTGGTTGGTGGCCTGTCCGACCTGCAGCGCGCCCTCGGCACCCTGACTGCGCTCGACGATACTCGCGAGCGCGGCCTGGTCGGCGGCGACGTTTTCCACGACCTGAGCCTGGACGGCCATGGTCTGCCTGTAGGCCGCTCTCGACATGTCGAGGCGCGTGCGAGCGACGATCACATGACTGTCGTTGGTCAGGGCCGCGTCGAAGCTGGTCGGATATTGCGCGCTGAACTGCTGGTCGAGGCCGGCGACGTGGAACTGGATGCCCTGCGCCTGCGCCATCAGCTGGTCGATCTGCTGCATCCTCTGCTGGAGCTG
>JBQCEK010000084.1:0-2072 GCA_051960335.1 Sphingomonas sp. | reverse complement strand
GGCGGGGCTCGCCCACTTTGAGCAGTATTCGGCGGGCGAGGCCGTAAGCGATGGCGTTCGCGCCGAGCTTTGGGATCGCGGGGCCCCCGGTCGCGATAACAAGCGCTGGGGCGATCGCCTGTCGGTCACCGATCGAGACGGTGAAACGCGCATCGGCGTGATCGATCGCTCCGATCGACTGGCCGAGTGCCCAATCGACGCCGCCGCGCGCGCATTCGTCGCGAAGCATCGAAACGATCTGGCGCGCCGATCCGTCGCAGAATAGTTGTCCGAGGGTCTTTTCGTGCCAGGCGATCCCGTGACGATCGACCAACGCGATGAAATCGGCCGGCGTGTAGCGGCCGAGCGCCGATTTGGCGAAGTGCGGATTGGCCGAGAGATAGCGATCGGGGGCCGCGCCGATATTGGTGAAAGTGCAGCGGCCGCCGCCGGAAATAAGGATCTTGTTGCCGGGCGCGTCGGCGTGATCGACCAGCAGCACGCGACGACCGCGCTGCCCGGCGGTTGCCGCGCACATCATCCCGGCCCCGCCCGCGCCGAGGATGATCGCATCATAGGAGGCCGGCACGTTCAGAACTTGTTGTCGCGCGGAAATCCGGTCGGCGGCATCCGACCTGCGGCGCCCCGTGCCGCGCGCCAGGGGTTCACATCGCTTTCGGTGCGCGTTCGACCGCTCTCGCCGCCCATCGCCCAGCTCAATCCCTCGGCGAACACGAAGGTGACCGCATCGGACAGGCCGCCGTCGCGATATCGCTGCAGCTGAACGCCCTGGCCGCGTGACAATTCGGCGAGCTCGGGGAGGGGGAAGACCACCAGCCGGCGATTGTCGCCGATCGCCGCGACATAATCATGGGCCGGCGAGACGGGCTTGACCAGCTTGAGCTTCGCGCCTTTGCGCGGCGTGACGACGGTCTTGCCCTTGCGGGTCTCGGCGATCACGTCGGCGGCCTTGACGATAAATCCGCGCCCGTCATTCGCCGCGACGAGAAGTTTTTCAGCTGCGCTCGCGGGCAGCAGGCCGACGATTTCCTGCTCGCCGTCGATGTCGATCATCAGCCGCACCGGCTCGCCGAAGCCGCGGCCGCCAGGGAGCTTGTCGGCGCCCAGCGTATAGAACCGCCCGCTCTCGACCGCGAGCAGGAGCTTGTCGGTGGTCTGGGCGTGGAAGGCGAAGGCGGGGCCGTCGCCTTCCTTGAACTTCAAGGTGTCCGCCGAGGCGAGATCGACATGCCCCTTCATCGCGCGAATCCAGCCGCGCTGCGACATGATGACGGTGATCGGCTCGCGTTCGATCATCGCCTCCAGCGGAATGTCGCGCGCGGGGCCGGCTTCCTCGATCAGCGTGCGCCGTTTGCCCAGATCGGTTTCGGGGCCGTAGCGATCGCGGATCTTGCCGAGATCGCGCTTGAGGCGGGTGCGCTGGCGCGCCTCGCTGCCGAGCAATAGTTCGAGCTCGCCGCGCTCCTTTTCCAGCGCGTCCTTCTCGCGGCGCAGCTCCATTTCCTCGAGCTTGCGCAAGCTCCGCAGCCGCATGTTGAGGATCGCCTCGGCCTGGCGGTCTGTGAGCTCGAACTCGGCGATCATCACCGGCTTGGGCTCGTCCTCGGTGCGGATGATCTCGATCACGCGGTCGAGGTTGAGGAAGGCGATGATGTAGCCGCCGACCAGCTCCAAGCGATCGGCGATCTTGTCGAGCCGGTGCTGCGAACGGCGCTGGAGGACGACGAACTGGTGCTCGACCCAGGCGAGGAGCGCCTCGCGCAAGGACATAACGCGCGGCGTGCGGTCCTTGTCGAGGACGTTCAGATTGAGCGAGAAGCGGCTTTCGAGGTCGCTGAGGCGGAACAGCGAATCCATCAGCATGTCGGCATCGACGGTGCGGGCGCGCGGTTCGAGGACGATGCGGATGTCGGCGGCGGATTCGTCGCGCACGTCGGCGAGGATCGGGAGCCGCTTGTCGTTGATGAGGGCAGCGATTGCCTCGATCAATTTGCCCTTCTGGACGCCGTAGGGGATCTGGTCGACCACCGCGATCCAAGTGCCGCGCCCCTGGTCCTCGATGTGCCAGCGGG
>JBQCEK010000083.1:0-5836 GCA_051960335.1 Sphingomonas sp. | reverse complement strand
CGAGCAGTGCCTCGAGATCGTCGCGAAAGCCCATGTCGAGCATCTCGTCCGCCTCGTCGAGCACCGCGACCTTCACTTGCGACAGATCGAGCGCGCCTCGTTCGCCGTGATCCTTCAGTCGGCCGGGTGTGCCGACGACGATATGCGCGCCGTGATTGAGTGTGCGGCGTTCGCGGCTGGCGTCCATCCCGCCGACGCAGGTGGCGATCGTGGCTTGTGTGCCGGCGTAGAGCCAGCTCAATTCCTTGGCGACTTGCAGCGCGAGTTCACGCGTCGGTGCGATGACCAGCGCGAGCGGCTTGCCTGGTCGTGGCAGCGCGCCATCGACCAGCAACTGATCCGCCATCGCCAGGCCGAACGCCACCGTCTTGCCCGATCCGGTCTGCGCGGAAACGAGCAGATCGTGACCCTTCGCCTCGGGCGCGGACACCGAGGTCTGGACGGGGGTGAGCTCGGTATAGCCACGCGCGCTGAGCGCGTCGGCGAGGAGGGACGGCAGGTGGGAAAAGGTCATGAAAGCCTGAAATGGTGAAGGAACGGGGAAAAGGGAAGGGCGGCGCGCATCGCAGGCGCCACCGACGCCCCAGCCCATGCCAGCGAATCGCGCTGCCATAAAGCGATCATTTCACCGCGATGGCGCGGTGCGGCTCGAAACTCGGCGTGCGTAAAGGAAGGCGAACGTGATTTCCTTGGCTTACCAGCCTTCGCGCCTTTTCCACCGGATGCTTGCGGCGAGCCGATCGAGCTGACGGATGATCAACGCGCGGTGGGTCTGATTGAGCGTGCCGCCGTCACGCGCTCTCAACGCGCCCGCCAAACGCTGAATGCGTGCCAATTCGCCGCGAAGGCGCTTGGCTTCCGTCCTGCCGAGCGTTTTTCGCGCGACGCCACGATCGATCCGCTTCTTGAGCAGTTCGATACGCTCCCCAGGCTTGGCCGGCGCTGCTGCCCAAAAGGCGGTGCTGTTCCAGCCAGGCTGGCTTTGCGCCTGCGCGGGAGCGCCAAGCCCGGCTGCGGCCAGGATCAACCCTATCGTCGCCAATCGCATCGATCTCTCCCTGCGGTGCGTTGGCGCATGCTAACAAACCGCCGGCAGAATCGTCGAGGGACAAAAAGGGCCGGGAACACGTGCTCCCGGCCCTTTGATTGTATCGGCTTGGGACGGACGCGACGCCCGTCCTCGATGGATCAGGCGCCGGCGACTTCCGCCGTATCGACCTTGATCCCCGGGCCCATCGATGAGCTGACGGCGATCTTCTTGACGTACTTGCCTTTGGCGCCGGCCGGCTTGGCCTTCACCACGGCATCGACCAGCGCGTCGAAATTCGCGCGCAGATCGGCCTCGGGGAAGCTCGCCTTGCCGATGCCGGAATGGATGATGCCGGCCTTCTCGACGCGATACTCGACCTGGCCGCCCTTGGCCGCCTTCACCGCGGCGGCGACGTCCATCGTCACCGTGCCGAGCTTCGGGTTGGGCATCAGGCCCTTGGGGCCCAGCACCTTGCCGAGGCGACCGACGACGCCCATCATGTCGGGCGTGGCGATGCAGCGATCGAAATCGATCGTGCCGCCCTGGATCGTTTCCATCAGGTCTTCGGCGCCGACGACATCCGCGCCCGCGGCCTTGGCCTCGTCAGCCTTGGCGCCCTTCGCGAAAACGCCAACGCGGACGGTTTTTCCGGTGCCCTTCGGGAGCGTGACGACGCCGCGAACCATCTGGTCGGCGTGGCGGGGATCGACGCCCAGGTTCAGCGCGACTTCGATCGTCTCGTCGAATTTCGCGGTGGCGTTGGATTTCGCGAGCTTGATCGCCTCATCGATCGCGTGCAGCTTGTCGCCGTCGATCGTCCAGGCCTTCTGCTTCTTGGTCTGCTTCGCCATGTTCTCAGCCCTCCACCACGTCGAGGCCCATCGCGCGGGCGCTGCCTTCGATGATGCGGGTCGCCGCTTCGATATCGTTGGCGTTCAGATCCTTCATCTTCGTCTCGGCGATCTGCGCGAGCGCCGAGCGCTTGATCTTTCCGGCCGAGACCTTGCCCGGCTCCTTCGAGCCCGACTTCAGGTTGGCGGCCTTCTTGATGAGATAAGAGGCGGGCGGCGTCTTCGTTTCGAACGAGAAGCTGCGATCGGCATAGACGGTAATCACCGTCGGGATCGGCGAACCCTTTTCAAGATCGCCGGTCGCGGCGTTGAACGCCTTGCAGAATTCCATGATGTTGACGCCGCGCTGACCAAGCGCCGGGCCGATCGGCGGCGACGGATTGGCGGCGCCGGCTGGCACCTGCAGCTTGATATAGCCGGTAATTTTCTTTGCCATAAATCACTCTGTTTCAAGTTTAGCGGTTCAAGCGACGGCCGAGGCCGCCTCCCGCAGGATTTCCATAGCATAGGCGTTGGAAGGCGCGGCCCTTAGCCGAAGCGGGCGGCGATGGCAACGCCTGGCCTGCGCCTTTGCGCGAAGGCGAGGCGCGGGCGATCAGGACACGATGCTGGCGCCGCCCATGCCGGTGCCGAGGGCCAACGGGGCCCCCGGTCAAGCGGCGGCCCCGAGTACGGTCACGTTAATATTTGCTCGAATCGCCGCTCATGGTCAGCGCGGCGTTGGCGTTGTTGGTGCCATCGGGGAAGAACCCGCCCTTCGATGCGGCATCGGGGGTGAGATAGACGATATTGTGAACTTGCTGCGGGGATCGGCTGTAGGCGAGGCCATTGGCGTCGGCAGGCACGATATTCGACGCGCCGTCGCTGGCGGTGGCGATACCCTGATCGTCGTCGCTCGATCCATCGAGGCTGTCGCGCGCGTCCGATATCTTGCCCGCGTTGGTGATCAGCGCCGGCGTGGCGATGCCCTTGGCATAGAGCACGGTGCGGACCAGCCCGGCGTGATAGGCCTCCGCCGCCAGAATGCCCGCCGCCGCCTCGACATAGGTGGCATTGGTGAGCAGCGGTGCGCCGCCCTTGTAGGCGGTGACGCCGACATCTTCGAAGATGAACGCGCCGAGCAGGAAATTCTCGTCGCTGGCATAGGGATCGAAGGTGCCGGTGGTGATCACGCCCGCCGCCATCGCCGCGGCGGTGAACGCCCCGCCGGGCGAGATATCGATCGTCGGCTGCGCGACCGCGGCGGCGCCCAGCGCCTTGCGCAGGAAAGCGACGTGGGCGATCTCGTCACCGGCGATCTCGCGCGCATATTGAGCGACGACGGGATCGGTGAACGTCACCTGCTTGCCGCCGGTCGCCGCGCCCTGCGTGCCGGTGCCCGTCAGCATATCGGCGGGCAGGCCAGTGCCGAACGCGGCGTAGGAATAGAATTGCGCTTCGAGATATTCGAGGTTGAGCGCAAAATTGAGCACATCCGCATCGCTGACGGATGAAGTTGGCGTCGGCGTAGGCGTGGGCGATGGGCTGGGCGAGGGACTCGGCGTCGGGCTGCCTTTGTGATGATGATGGCACCCGCCGAGCAGCATCAAGCCGCCCGCCGCCAGGCTGGCGCTGCCGCTGGCCCGAAGAAAACTGCGGCGTTCGGCGCGACGGCGATCGGCCGCTTCGAGGACCTCGGCGAAAATCTCTTGCTTGTCCATGTGATATCTCCCCTGAAAAGGCTGAAACCGGCGGGCTCAATAAGAGCTGGCGTCGCCGCTCATCGTCAGCGCGCTGTTCGGATTGTTGGTGCCGTTGGGGAAGAAACCGCCCTTCGACGCGGCATCCGGCGTCAGATAGGCGATGTTGTGGACCTGCTGCGAGGTGCGGCTGTAAGCCAGCCCATTCTCGTTGAGCGGGACGATGTTCGATGCGTCGCCATTGCTGGTCGATACCACCGCGATTCCCTGATCGTCGTCCGCGCCGATACCGCGGATCGGATCGTCCGCCGGCGCGCCGTCCAGGCTGTCGCGCGCGTCGGAAATCTTGCCTGCCGCCGTGATCAGCGACGGCGTGGCGATGCCCTTTGAATAGAGCGTCGTGCGCACAATGCTGGCATGATAGGCCTCGACCGCGAGGATGCCGGCCGCGGCCTCCAGATAGGTCTTGTTGGTGATCAGCGGGGCCGCGCCCTTATAGGCGGTGACGCCGACATCCTCGAAGATGAAAGCGGCGAGCAGGAAATTCTCGTCGCTGGCATAAGGGTCGAAGCTCTGGCCGGCACCGATCAACCCGGCGGCGCGAGCGGCGCTGGAAAAAGCGCCGGCGGGATCGCTGGAAATGTCGATCGACGGCTGCGCGACCGCGCTCGATCCAAGCGCAGAGCGCAGGAAGGTAACGTGCGCCACCTCATCCTGCGCGATTTCGCGGGCATAGGCTTGAACGACCGGATCGGTGAACGTCACTTGCTTACCGCCTGTGGCATTGCCGGGCGTGCCGGTGCCGCTCAGCAGGGCAGTATCGAGCCCCTTACCGAAGGCAGCATACGAATAGAATTGCGCTTCCAGATATTCGAGGTTGAGCGCGAGGTTGAGGATATCGACATCGGTAACCGTCGCCGCGGCCGCGCGGCTGGCGAAACCTACCCCAGCAAGACCGGCGCTGGTGATTGCAGCGGCGCCGAGTGCCATTCGGAAGAACTCGCGGCGTTCGTTGCGTCGATCGGCGCGCTCTTCAAGCGCGCTCATGACCTGGTCTGTGCCTGGCATCATCTGACATCCTCCCTGAGTGGTGACCCTGAAACGTCTATCGATCGAAGGTGTTCCATTAAAACATTAAATATCAATATGTTACGACGCATTTTATGCGACGGAACGGTGCGCCCGAAAGCAGCTTTCGAGCGACGGCGGATCGGCATTGTTCCAGCGTTGGCGAGTGAAGCTACGGATCAGCCCGGCGAGCGGATGCACGGTCGGCCAACGCCGCCGGATAATTCGGCGAGGCGGTCGCAAAATCGGATATCGCCCTGAAATCTGTCAGTTGTCGTTCGTGGCGAACCGGCTATGATCTGCGCGTGGCCGATTTCGATCCCGACGATGCACGCGCCCGACTTGCCGATGCGTTGATCCGCGTCGGCGAGGAAGATCATGATGCGTTCCGCGATCTCTATCGGCTGACCTCGGCCAAGCTGTTCGGCATCTGCCTGCGCATTTGCGGCGAGCGAAGTGCGGCCGAGGACGTGCTCCACGAGGTCTATCTGATCATCTGGCGGCGCGCCGGCGCCTATCAGCCCGGCCGATCGAGCCCGATTTCCTGGCTGGCGACGATTGCGCGCAACAAGGCGATCGATTGGGTGCGCGCGCGCAGATCCCGGCCGGCGCACCCGGTGGACGAAGCGGCATCGGTCGTCGATCCGGCGCCGGGGCAGGTCGAGTTGACGCAGCGGGACGAAGCGTCTCGGCGTCTGCACGAATGCCTCGACGCGCTGGATGATCGTGCGCGCGATGCGATTTGCACGGCGTTCTTCGACGGTCTGACCTATGCCGAGCTGGCCGAGCGCAAGCGAATGCCGCTGGGGACGATGAAAAGTATCGTGCGACGCGGGCTCATGCAGCTAAGGGGGTGCGTCGATGACGACTGACCCCGACATGACCGCCGCCGAGCTGGCGCTCGGGCTGCTCGATGGTGCGGAGCGCGCCGCCGCGCTGCGCCGCGTGCTCGCCGATCCCGCCTTCGCGCGCGAGGTGGAGGAATGGCGCGATCGCGTGGCCGGGCTGTTCGACGACTATCCCGACGTGCCCGCGCCCGATGTCGAAACGGTCGTCGCTCGGCTGGATCGTGCCGCGACGGCGGCGCCGCCGGCGCGGCGTGGGTGGTGGCGCGGTGCGGTGGCGGCGGCGATCGGGATCGCGGCGGTGCTGGTGATCTGGTTCGCTGCCCGACCGCCACCGACCCCGCCCGAGGCGCCTCACCGGCT
>JBQCEK010000082.1:0-5710 GCA_051960335.1 Sphingomonas sp. | reverse complement strand
TCGGGATCGACAATCGGCCAGTCGCAACTGCCATCACGTCCCACGCTGAGCGATCCGTCCCGCAACAATCGTGCGTCGATCGGGAGGACATCGTCCGCGTCGAAGAGCTGGAGCATATACATCAGTGGCGCCTCAAGCGGCGAGCCGCGGCGCGGCTCCCACGCGCGTGGCGAGCGCGGCAGTAGGATCGTCTGGCTCGCCGCCCGCAAGGCGCGGCTCGATACTGTCGGCGAGCTGATTGAACGCATCGAACACGGCGCCAAACTCGTCGCGCTGACGGTGCGCGATCCGGAGCGCGAAATCAGAAGTACGCGCATCGACAAGCGCGCGTTGCAAACGACGCAGCGGACGCGATACGAGCCAGCCGCTGAGATAGCCAATGACGAGCACGACGCTCATCACGATCGCTGCAAGCGCCATCAGCAGCGTGCGAGCGTCATCGAGCGCGGCATCGAGCGCGGCGCGCCGCACGACCAGATCAACGGTACCAAAATTAACACCGGCATATCGAATCGGTCGAACGAAGCGCAGGCCCGGCGCGCTGCCGCTCTTTACATCGGTTACCGTCGTACGCTCGCTGGATTCCATGGCGCGCTCGCCGGTCGGCGCACGGTAGCGCCGTCCGACCAGCGAAGCGTCGCTGGCCGCCCGCACGATACCGCCGGCGTCTGCGATCACGACATCGCGAATGCCCTGATCACGCACGGCATTGGTGACGAAAGCCTGGAGCGGCGCCCAATCCTGCTGCTCGGGCGGCAACCCTGCGTTGTCTGCGGCAAGAACCGCGGCATTGCTGGTCACGAAGCTCGCAATCGACGCGCCCGACGTGATTGCCATATGTTCCAGCGTGCGCTTCTGATGCGACAGGATCGTGAAAATGCTTGCGAAGAGCGCAACGGCTGTCAGGCTCACCAGGACGAGTGGAAGCTTCACCCGCACCGAAAGACCGCGCAACGCAGCGGGCTTGTCCGTCGTGATCGCCAGCAACTCGCGGTGCAGCGCAGCCTGCACCGCCTCGGCATCGGCGAAGCGGGAGTCTGGCTTCTTGGCCAGAAGTTTATCGATGATCGCGCGCAATCCCGGTGGGCAATCGGCGGCCGCGCGCTCTATCGGCTCCGGTTTTTCCTGGGCGATCTGAATCGCCAGCGTCGCCATGCCCGTCGCATCGAACGCGACGCGGCCGGTCACCATCTCGTAGAGCACGACGCCCAGCGAGAAGAGGTCGGAGCGGCGATCGACCGGCAGGCCCAGCGCCTGTTCCGGGCTCATGTATCGCGGCGTGCCGATCATCTGGCCCGCCTGCGTCCGCGCGAGATGATCGACATCACCGACGCGCGCAACGCCGAAATCGAGCAGCTTCGCCGTCTTGCCGTCGTCCGACAGCAGAATATTGGACGGCTTCACATCGCGGTGAACGATACCCTGGGCATGGGCATAGCCAAGCGCGGCCGCGAGTTGCGCGCCAAGCAGCAGCACCCGTTCGTACGGCATGCGCCCCTGTGCTGCGAGGATGGTGTTGAGCGGCCGCCCGTCGACCAGTTCCATCGCGATATAGGGCACCGAATCGGCTTCACCGACGTCATAGATCGTCGCGATGTTCGCATGGCTGAGCGTGCCCGCCGCGCGCCCTTCGCGAACGACGCGCGCGCCGATATCCGGATCTCGGCGGAAGTCGGGCTTCAACACCTTGATCGCAACGCTGCGGCCGATACTCGGATCGTGCGCGCGGAATACGTCCGCCATCGCGCCTTCGCCGATGCGCCCCTCGATCCGGTAGCGGCCGAGCCTGTCCATTTACGCGGTCCTCGTTTGGTCCAGCGTCGGGAATAGGCGCGATCCGTTAAGCAACCCTTCCCTTAACCGACCGATCTCGCGCAAAAAATATTGATGCAGATTAACGTCGCGCTCGAACGGTGCTGGCGATTCGCTCCGCACGCGCGAGGTCGCGAGCGATCAAAGGGCTGGAAGGATCAAGCGCGTGAGCGCGGCGCAACATGGCGACGGCTCGCGTCACATTGCCTTGGGCAAGCGCGGCAAGGCCAGCTGAGCGGGCCTGCCGAGCGGCGGCCGGATCGGTTGCCGGCGCAGCGGGCGCTGGTGCTGGCTTCGGACGCTCAGCTGGCGTCTGAGCATGAGAATGCTCGGGTTCCGAAGCCGGTCGGGCGACGGCAGCGTGAGGCGCCTCTCCCGGAATCTGCAATACTTGCCCGGCCGCGAGTGTCGAAGGATTGGTGATGCCGTTGTACCGCGCGAGCTGATACGCCTTCAGCCGGTTGCCAAGGAAACGCTGGGAAAGTTCGACCATCGTGTCGCCCGGGCGCACCGTATAGGCATAGCTTTCGGGGCCCAGCGCGACCTTCGCGTCACTGTCGATGGACTCCCGCAGGACCAGCGCCGAGGCGTTCATCGGGTCCCGTTTGAGGAGCGCCTTCAGCTTGCCTTGCGCAGCCTTGGTATCGCCCTGCATCAAAAGGGCCAGGATAGCGTCGATCTCTCCGGAAGCCGGCGCGATCGCAACCGGCGCCTGCGGATGCGGGACATGCCCTGAACAGGCTGCCAGTGCGCCCAGCGCGGTTAGCGAGAGGTGTCGGACAACGGCACGGCAGGTGAACTTCATTTGGCAAGCCTTTGAGAAATGGTGGTTTGCAGGGCAGCCGGATCGACGGCAAGTAATGTAGCCAGCGCATCGGGATCGCGAACAAAGGCTTCAAACGCGGCAGGCGCCATCGGCCGGGCGAAATAGAATCCCTGGAAGTGCGTGCAACCATGCTGGCGCAGCCAGAGGTATTCGTCGCGCCGCTCGACGCCCTCCGCCAGCACACGTGCCCCGAGCCCGCGTCCCAGCGCGATGATGCTCTGGCAGATCGCCTGGCAATCGCGCCGTGTATCGACATCGGTGACGAACTGACGGTCGATCTTGATCTTGTCGAACGCCAGCGTGCGTAAAGCGGTCAGGCTCGAAAAACCGGTGCCAAAGTCATCGATAGCGATCGTCACGCCCAGCGCTCGCAGCGCGTCGAACCGCGCGCGAGCGCGCTTCGTGTCCTGGGCGGCGGTGCTTTCGGTCAGCTCTATCTCCAGCGCGCTCGCGGGCAAACGGTGGCGACGAAATGTCCGTTCGATCAGCGCAAGCACATCGGGTCGGGTCAGTTGATGCGCCGACGCGTTGACCGCGACCCGCAGGTTGGAAAGTCCGCCGGCTTGCCAGCGCCGCGCCTCCCGACAAGCGCTATTGAGCACCCACAGGCCAATCTCGTCAGACAACCCGGCTTCTTCCATGATCGGGATGAACGTCGATGGCGGGATCGTACCGCGCGTGGGGTGATGCCAGCGCAGCAACGCCTCGGCGCCACAAACCCGGCCTTCGCTCGAGTCGATAAGCGGTTGGAATTCGAGCGCCAGTTCGGACCGCGCGATCGCCTGGCGCAGATCTTGTTCGATGGCGAAGCGATCTCGCACGTGCGCGAGCGGATCTGAGACGACGGTCCCCCCTGTGCCCGCCCCCGCGCCAAGCGACGCCGCGACGCGCGCTCGTGCGAGCAAGGCGTCGGCCGAAGCGACATCGCCATAGCGCGCCCGACCGCACCGGATTTCCGGAATGATCTCGCGGGCACCATCGACTATCTCGCTTCCCAGCGCGTAGCGGATCGCCTGAAGCTCTGACTCGGCATCGGATTCGGCGGTTTCAGGCCCAAACCAGATTGCCAGCTGGCTGCGATCGACATGCGCCACCAGCCGACGGGAAACCATTCGCGTTGTCCGTTCGGCAAGCGTTTGGCACACCAGATCGGCAAGGCGCGTATCGAACGCGCTCAACCGCTCGACGTCGGGAAAATCGAGCACGCCCAAGGTGCCGCCGCCATCGCTAGCGATTTGGGCGAGAAGCGGTTCGCGGGTCGGCAGTCCGGTCAATCGATGCCGCTGGCCAAATCGCTGCTCGTGCGCGTCGAATTGCCGTTCGATGGCGCCGACCATCAACTCGAGTCCCTCGCTACCCTCTCCGTCCGCCGAAGGAATGAGTCGCCGCAACCTCCGCGTCGCGCGGGCAATCGTCGCCTCGCGGAAGACCGAATGGACAAGGCATGCAGCTGCAACCCCAAGGAGCAGCAACGTCGCGACACCGAGACGAGGGTCGGCGATCGACAGCCGAAACAACAACAGTGCGACGAGCAGCACCACCACTGCCGGCAGGACATGCGGCTGCCATGCCGCCGCTCGCGCGAGAAAGTCTGCGTTGGGATTGGGTCCGTCGCGCCGCATATCAGCGGGTTAGCCGCAATTTCGTTACAACTGCTTAAGGCGAAGGGGGACGGTGAGCATTCGCGTCCTAAGCCGGACTCTGGCGTTCGGTGCCGCGCCTTATGGCGCAGTCCAGGTAGCCTCGCGGGTGATCGGCGGCAGCAAGTCGCGGCTTTTCGCAATGGCCATTTTAATGGCTTCCAGATGATCCCAAGTGGCAGTCGCGCCGGGCGCATCGATCATCGGATTGTAGCCGGTCGGCACGATCCCCTGCCCGTCCATCACCGCAAACCAGCTGGCGTCACGAAACAGTTCGTCAGAGGACAGGACGATACGCGCCGAGTTGCGGAAATGCGCGACCTTTTCCTGCAACGTGTCTGGCAATGTCATGGCCTGGCAATCGCGCCATAGCGGCTCCTCGCGCCCCTGCGTCATCGCGTAATGCAGGATCAGGAAATCGCGCACCTCCTCCATCTCGCGCGCCATCAGGCGGTTGTACTGGCCGGCGAGCAACGGATCGCAATCGCGCCGGGGAAACAGCGCCAGCAACTTGGCGATGCCGCTTTGGATGAGGTGGATGCTGGTCGATTCGAGCGGCTCGAGAAATCCGCTCGACAGGCCGATGGCGATGACATTGGCGCGCCAGCACGCACGCCGGCGACCAGGCGCAAATCGGATCAGGCGGGGCTCGGCCGTCGGCGGCGATTCCATGGCAGCGATCAGCGAGACGCGGGCCGCTTCGTCGTCTTGGTAACGGCTACTGAAGACATAGCCGTTGCCGGTGCGGTGTTGCAGCGGGATGCGCCATCGCCAGCCGTCCTCCGCGGCGGTTGCGCGGGTATAGGCCGTAACGCCGGTTTCAGCAGTACACGGCGCCGCCCAGGCGCGATCGCATGGCAGCCAGTGCGACCAGTCTTCGTATCCGGTGCCAAGCGTCTGTTCGATCAATAGCCCCCGCAGCCCCGAGCAATCGACGAACAGATCGCCCCCCACCGTGACGCCATTCTCAAGCGCCAGCGCGGTGACGAATCCGGTCTCGCCATCGCGCTCAACCCGCTCGACCTTGCCCTCGACACGATCGACACCGCTGGCCTCGGCGCGCTCGCGTAGGTGACGCGCGTAGAGCCCGGCATCGAAATGAAAGGCATAGCCCAGCGTCGACAACATCGAGCGACGATCGCTTACAGGATGCTGAAACCGAGCCGCTCGCGCCGCTTGGGCGGTGAGGGAATAATCCTCGGTCACGGCCTTATGGCCCTCGAGCCGAGCGCGGATCAGGCGGTGAAGGAACATCACGCCGTCGCCGGGCGGTCCAAAGGTGCCGAACGGATGGAAATAGGCGCTTCCCGGCCCGTTCCAGCCGGCGAATTCGATGCCCAGCTTCCAGGTCGCCCCGGTCGCGGCCATGAACGCGGCTTCGTCAAGTCCGACGATCTGATTGAACCAATGAATCGTCGGGATCGTCGCCTCG
>JBQCEK010000081.1:0-2345 GCA_051960335.1 Sphingomonas sp. | reverse complement strand
ATGTCGATCGCCAGATGATCGGCGTGCTCAAGCCGACCATAGCGGCCGAGATGCACTGGACCGAGTCGACGTATGCCGACATCGTCGTCTGGTTCCAGCTCGCTTACGCAATCGGTTATCTCGGTTTCGGCCGACTTGTCGATCGGATCGGCGCGCGCTGGGGCTATGCGCTCGCCTTCACGATTTGGACGGTCGCGCACATGCTCCACGGCGCCGCGCGCAACGCGACGCAATTTGGAATGGTTCGCTTCCTTCTGGGAATCGGCGAGTCGGGCAATTTCCCATCCGGGCTCAAGGCGACGACTGAGTGGTTCCCGGCAAAGGAACGGGCGTTGGCCACCGGCATTTTCAACGCCGGTACCAATGTCGGTGCTATCGTAACTCCGATCATCGTCCCGATAATTACGATCTCGATGGGATGGCGCGCCGCATTCGTCATCACCGGACTAGCGAGCTTCATCTGGCTGGTAGCATGGATTACCATGTATCGGCGCCCGCGCGATAAGCCGGGGGTCTCTGCTGCCGAAATTGCCTATATCGAGAGCGACCCGGCCGACGCGAGCCAGTCAATTCCGTGGATTCGGCTGCTTGGCTATCGCCAGACCTGGGCTTTTGCGATCGGCAAATTCCTGACCGATCCCGTGTGGTGGCTATTCCTGTTCTGGCTGCCCGATTACCTGTCGAAACGCTACGAACTGGATTTGGTCAGCTTTGGGCCGCCGCTGGTGGCAATCTATCTGCTATCGGATTTCGGGTCGATCGCTGGCGGCTTCGCGTCATCGCGACTGATGCGCGCAGGCTTCTCGGCCAATGCCGCACGCAAGTTGACGATGCTCGGCTGCGCGATCTTGGTGCTGCCGATCTTTCTGGCACAATATACTCACAATCTGTGGGCCGCGGTCGGCATTATCGGGCTCGCCACTGCCGCGCACCAAGCTTGGTCGGCCAATATACTGACGCTGCCGTCGGATATGTTCCCTCGCGCCGCGGTTGGCTCGGTGATCGGAATCGGCGGCACCGCCGGCGCGCTTGGAGGCATGGTGATGGCCAAGTTCACGGGGTACGTCCTCGATACTACACACAGCTATACGGCAGTGTTTGCGGTGGCGGGTGCTGTTTATCTGATCGCGTTGGCAATTATCCAGTTGCTGGTACCCCGGATCGAACGAGTCGACATCGCCGCGAGCGACGTTCCCGGCGCCTAGATGCGAGAACTAGCCGGGTCGAAGCTCGCGCGCATCAGTTCATGACGATCGTGGCTGTTGCGCATGTGCTGCGCGGCCGCGGCCCGCGCCGCGGCTTCATCGCCGCGCGTCACGGCGTCGAGAATTATCTGGTGGTCGGAAGCGATTTCCTTGACGTAACGCTCTCTCGACGTCGCATCAGGGCTGCGAAGATATTGCGTGCGCGGCGGCACCAGCCTGATGCCAAGAAACGCGGTGAAGCGCGCAAAATAATCATTGCGTGTGGCGTCGGCGAGCGCAGCGTGGAAAGCAGTATCCGCCGCAACCGCGGCGTCGACCTCGTCGGACTCGACCAGTGCTACAATCGCGCGTGCCATCGCGGTCAAATCGGCTTGATTGTGGCGCACCGCAGCCAGTCCGGCCATCTCGATCTCCAGCGGCGTGCGCATCTCAAGAAGGCGATGAATGTCATCGACCTCCCGCAGCTCGTCGGCGGTAATCTGGAAAGCCGAGTAGCGCGCGCCCGGCGCGACAAAAGCACCAGAACCGCGCCGGGATTCAAGCAGCCCGCGCGCGGCTAACCGCGCAAATGCTTCGCGCACCACGGTGCGGCTGACACCGGCGCTTTCGACCATCGCCGCCTCAGTGGGAAAGCGCGCACCGGGTGGCAGCTCGCCCGACCGGACGCGCCGTTCTAGGTCCTCGACCAGCGCATCGGCCAGCGCACTCGCCTTGGTTTTCGTCGCCGATTTGCCCACTCCGCTCATCGCCGCAGACTAGATCCAAAATATCGGTTGGCGCAGCGGAAAATTGCGCACGATTTCGGGAACCAACGGATCGCCATCGAGCCGCTGCCAAAGGTCAAGGTAGGCGCGGCGGTCGAGCGCCAGCCCAGCGAACAGCAAGCTTGGCTGGCGCACGGGCAGATCGTAGAAATGCTCGACGTCATGTGCGAATGGCCAGCGCGCGCGATCGGCGATGAACGGCGCCATGAATGCCACCGCGCCTGCAACGCTGCTACCGGCAGCTGTGCGATAGGCCCAAAGCCCCGGCCGATACCGAGCCAGCAATTGCGTCGCACCGGCCAGCAAGTCGAGATTGAACAACGAATAATTGAACGGCTTTGTCCGCGCGATTTCGAGCGGCTGGCTACCGTCGGGC